>CAZUCG010000194.1:0-5786 GCA_964619145.1 uncultured Lentisphaeraceae bacterium
CTTATCACCACACCATCTTTTCCGGCGGCTCGAGCCGAAGGGATTATCGCCTTGCTGACGCGTTGCGGCAAACAGCCGGTCATCGTCAAAGACTCACCAGGATTCATTGTCAATCGGCTGCTGTTGCCATTGATCAACGAAGCCGCCCGGCTCGTCGACGCCGACATCGCCAGCCCCGCCGACATCGATGCGGCTATGCGCCTGGGCACCCTGCATCCGGCCGGACCGCTTCAGGTGGCTGACCTGATCGGACTCGATATCTGCTGCAATATCCTGGAGAAGCTTGCCGACAGCCTGAATGACCCACACTATCGCCCCGCGGCGGCACTGACCAGCCGGGTTGACGCCGGCCAGCTCGGACGCAAAAGTGGCGCCGGATTCTATACCTACTGAAACAGAACACACGGAGAAACTATGGACATCACAAACAAACATTGTGTCATAACCGGAGCCGGACGCGGCCTCGGACACCAGATCGCCCTTGATCTCCTCGCCCGAGGAGCCATCGTCCACGCCTGTGATCTGCAAACAGAAGCATTGGAGGATATCCAACAAAGTGCTGCTTCCGAGCAGCTGACCTGCACCACCTGCGATATCAGCAACGAAAAAGCCGTAGGAGAATTTTTTGAAAGCCTGCCCGCTGTCGATGTCCTAATCAACAATGCCGGTATTACTCGTGACGGCCTTCTGATCAAAAACAAAGACGGCGTTCTCTCCACTATGCCACTGGCCGATTTTCAGCAAGTCATCCAAGTGAATCTGACCGGTGTTTTCCTGTGTGGACGAGCGGCCGCCGCCCGTATGGCAAGCGGCAGCGGAGGGGTTATCATCAATATCTCTTCGGTATCGCGTTGCGGCAACTTCGGCCAGACCAACTATTCCGCGGCCAAAGCCGGTGTTGACGCTATGACGGTGACCTGGAGCAAAGAACTCGCCCGCTATAAGATCCGTTGCGCCGCCATCGCCCCAGGTTACCTGCAAACCGAAATGACGGCCAATATCCGACCCGATATTTTGGAAAAAATCACTGCTCAAGTACCCCTGCGACGCCTGGGCCAGATGCAGGAAATCGCTGATACGGTCTACTTTATTATCTGCAACGACTTCGTCAACGGCAAAACCCTGGAAATCGACGGCGGCCTGCGCCTCTGATGCTACCCGCCTGTACAGAAACACCTGCGAGCTCTCTTTCGGAACATATACGTTTAGGCTGCCTCAAAAGCGAGCTTCAGCTCGGGCACGTAGTACAGGCTTCAACCGGCGGCACCTTAATGGGCTTTTGACCCGCTTTGGCTCCACATATCCACCGTTTCACCGCCACCGGCCCGCCGTCCCTGCCAAATAATACTCCTGGCCTGGACCAGGTCCAGCGGCCTGATTTCCAGTACCAGATGCTGCTTATCGTTTCAGCAGAAATTTCACCGGGCTGACGATACTCGCACTATCCGGCCAAGTTCCAGTCTGCAAATAGGTCAGGGATTGACTCGGATTCAGCCTTGGGTACTCCATCTGAGGACAAAGCCAATAGTTCAGGTTTCGAAGCATATACCCAGAAGCATTCACCAAGACCTATTTGTTCCGCTCTAGTTTGAATAAAAAGTGCCGTTATGTATGATGCTTGACAGCAGAAAGTTATGCAATCAAAACAGGGCAATTCTCTGCCTGCTAACCAGAAAAGCTAAAGGCTGACAGCGCATAAAAGTTATCACCCGTGCAGCTAAACCTAGCAACAAAAGCTGCCTAAAAAGGTGTCTGATCCGAGAACTCATTAGCAGGTCAATTCCAGCTCGTTCACCAAGCTGCCCGTAACCTCAGAATGCTGAGCCGCCGTGAAATTGTACTGCCGCCAATTTGCTTATTTTGAGTTGCCCGGATTGCAAATCATTGCGGGCTGTTTATGGTAAGGCTATGCGCAAAAAACAAAACCGAAAAATAATAACGAGTGCCCCCTTTTCCTCCTCGCTTTTTTTGCCGATGACTCGGCAGGAGATGCAGGAACGCGGCTGGGCTGAGCTCGATATTCTGTTGATCAGTGGTGATGCTTATGTCGATCATCCGTCCTTTGGCGTGCCATTGCTGGGACGTTTGCTGGAAAAACAGGGATACCGAGTCGGTATTGTGGCACAGCCGCGCTGGGATAATACGGAGGATATCAGCCGTATGGGACGGCCACGACTGTTTTGCGGGATTTCTGCCGGCTGCTTGGATTCTATGCTTTGCCATTATACCGCATTCCGCAAAAAACGTCATGATGATCCTTATACACCAGGCGGCAAGGCCGGCGCTAGACCTAACCGGGCGAGCATCGTTTACAGCAATCTGGTACGTGCGGCTTTCCCAGGAATTTTTGTCGTGTTGGGGGGCATCGAGGCTTCCCTGCGGCGTCTGGCGCATTATGATTTCTGGAATGATAGTCTACGGCGTTCTCTACTGCTTGATAGCAAAGCAGATTTGATCAGCTATGGTATGGGCGAATATAGTATCAGTGAATTGGCTAAACGCTTGCAGCAGGGACAGACGACAGCAGGAATTTCAGGAACCGTCAGGATCAGTGATTCTCCAGAAGGAGCTCAGCTGCTGCCCTCGTATGAGGAAATTTTGGCGGACAAACAGAAGCTGATCAGTGCTACTCGTAGTATGGAGGCGGCAATGCATGCCGGGACGCCGGCGCTGGCGCAGCAACACGGGCGGAAATATATCTTTTGTGAAGCGCCAGCTCCATTGCTGTCCCCTGAACAGTTGGATGCCATTTACGAACTTCCCTTTACCCGCAGGTCACATCCGTGCTATCAGGAGCCGATACCAGCTCTGGATATGCTAAAATGGAGTATTACTGCGCTACGCGGCTGTGGCGGGGGGTGCTCCTTTTGTTCTCTGGCGTTGCATCAGAGCCGGCATCTGTGCTCGCGTTCGCCAGAATCACTGCAGAAAGAAGTGCAGCAGTTGACTGCTATGCCCGGCTGGAAAGGGATGATTTCTGATATTGGTGGACCGACCGCCAATCTTTGGGGCGCTAGCTGTAAAATCAATAGGCGGGATTGTCATCGGGAAAGCTGTCTATTCCCAGACTGTTGCCCGCAACTCGAATTGCGCCAGGGGGACTATCTGGATTTGCTGCGTGCAATGAAACAGCTGCCGGGCGTGCAGAAAGTCGGTATCGGCAGCGGAATCCGCTTTGACCTGGCCTTGAAAGACCCGCGTTTTCTCGATGGCCTGGTGGGGGAGTTTGTCAGCGGCCAATTGAAGTTAGCCCCGGAACACAGTGCCAACGAAGTCTTGACCCTGATGCGTAAAACAGACTTTCGACTTTTTGAAAAATTTGTGCAACGATTTTCCGAGCTCTGCCGGGAGCACCAGAAGGAACAATATATTATACCTTATGTTATGAGCGCTTTTCCCGGCTGCACGATGGCAGATATGCAGGCACTGGCAAGCTGGTTCCGCAGCCGTGGCTGGAAACCACAACAGGCGCAATGTTTTGTTCCGACACCTGGGACTATGGCTACCGCTATGTATTATGCTGAATGTGATAGCCACGGCAAGCCCATCCAGGTCGCAAAAACCGACCGTGAGCGAGAAGACCAGCATGCCGTACTGTATGATCGTAGAGGGGCAGGGAAAAACGTGAAGCAAGATAGCGCAAGGCAGTGACCAGTCTCACTTCTCATTCTATCTTTAACACAGTTGCGCGCAGAGATGATGCTCCCCAGAAGGAAAATCCCAGCAGGAACGAAGTTCCCCGTGCGCCTGAGCACGGCACAACAGCGACTGCGCCGGGAGCACACGTTCTATGACCCGAGTTTCTGCATTGGGGACGTGCCTGAGAAAGGCCCGGAGATAGGCGAATTGGACAAGCCGCAGGTCTTCCTTGACAAGCACGGCGCGCAATGATCACTGCGCGAACAACGCTATGCAGGCTGACCGCCTTTCTGGAGACACAAATGCTGCAAGTTATTATCATTGCTGTTCTGATGTTCATCGTGGCAGTCGATCGCGCGGCGGCCATCGACGTGTATATCGTGGCTGGTCAGTCCAACGCTTGGCGACTGAGTTACATTGATGAGTATCCGGGCCGTACTGATCACCACAAGGTCTATTACTTCCCAATGGCGTGCGGCAGTCGGCCGAAAACGGCGACGCTCAAGATTCTCCATTCAATACATAGTTCGATATACGGCGCAGGAATGGCCAAATCGCTACTGGGATACGCCGCCGCAGACATCGTCGTGATGCAGTACTGCGTCTGTGGCGCAAGTCTTCAAGACAAAATCAACTGGTATCCAGGTGATGATCCGGCCAATGGCCAAGTCAACGCTGAGGGGTTGTACGCGTCCTTCTTGGCCGCTCTGAAGGATGCTCAACTGCAGGCGGAAAAGCAGGGCTTGAAATGGAATGTAAGAGGTCTGTTCTGGCATCAAGGCGAGTCCGATGCTCAGGGAAATGCAGCAGCCTATGGAGCCAATTTGCGGAAGCTGTTCGGGCTTTTCCGTCGCGATCTGGGTGACTCATTGCCAATTGTGGCCGGGCACATCCGTGTCCTGGACGAACAGCATCGGACGGTCAATGCGGCGCTGGATGCGATTGCAGACGACGACCCACTGGTCAGCTCAGTCCGGTCGTCGGACTTGGAATTCGAGTCCGCAACAGATGTGCATTTCAGCGTTCGGGGCTGCCATAAACTCGGGCGCCGTATGGTGACCGCTATGATCCAATTGCACGAGTTATCAATCAAGTGATGGAGGCGGTTGGCTCTGACCGCACGCGGCCAGAAGTAGCCTTTGAACCCTATATTGGAAGGACAGTATTGTGTCACATAACGATGTAATACGCAGAGAGTTTGCCAGACAGGCAGGCTGTTTTGCGGCAAAAGGACTCACTTTATCAAGTCAGGAATACCTCGCCTGGATGGTCGAAAACCTGCCACTGCAGCGCAATTTTCGCGTCTTGGATGTCGCGGCTGGGACAGGCCATCTCAGTCGTGCCATTGCCCCGCGTGTTCAACAGGTCGTCGCCTTTGACGTGACACCAGAAATGTTGGCAGAAGGCCGGAAAGAGGCAGCAAGGGGTGGACTAGCAAACATCTCGTTCGAACAAGGGGATGCCGCAGTGCTTCCGTATGAGGACGACTCTTTCGATATGGTTGTGAGCCGATTGGCGATACACCACTTCAGGGACCCCAAGATACAGATACAGGAAATGGCCAGGGTCTGCAAGGTCGACCACGTAGTCGGGATTATTGATCTCCTTTCCCCATCCGATGAGGATTTGATCGAGCCCTACAATCGGCTAGAAAAACTACGTGACCCGTCGCACACAGTTGCCCTGACAGGGGAGCAACTCGCGCTGGCCATGGAAAGAGCAGGGTTGTCGATCAGCCACACTGATGTTCGAGATATCACGGTGGACTTTGGCCGATGGGTCGAGATGACAGGAACAGACCAAAAGACACGGGCCGCGATCCGGTCCGAGTTAGAACGGGAAATCGATGGAAATAGGAAGACAGGTATGCGGCCATTTACGGAAGACGGCCAGCTCAGATTCAGGCAGGTGTGGTCTGTTGTGATTAGCACAAAACCTGCCAACATACACTTACACAAGGAGCGTTAGTTGCCTCACGACCTGTGAGGGGCGGCGTTCTAAAGAATGGCCAGTTTATTTATCCAAATCGCTCCCCGACGAATGAAACACACTTGTTGTTTATCCTTTAACGGCTTGACCAATAAGGCAATCAGCAGGGATGGCATACTGCTGGTGCAGACGGCGAATCATATTTAGCGACAGGCCCC
>CAZUCG010000195.1:0-5765 GCA_964619145.1 uncultured Lentisphaeraceae bacterium
CGAGAGCTTAAAAAAATACATCCAAGTCACATTATGAATGTTAATCCACAAAATCTCAAATGCAAATTTCTCCCTATAGATTCTTATAGGGAAACTTCGGAAAATTCTGGCCAGCGCGGTTTATTGCCGGGAGATATTTCTGAGGTTGGACCAAAGCAAGTCATTGCTTGGTCCGCCTCCGATCACGGTGATTGGTGATCAGATGGGCCAAGCCTATAGCCAGTGAAATATGAATGATGCCTGGGAGTGAGTATATGGCGATGGCAAGCAGAGCGGTGTAATCGGTGAGGCATCTGATTGGTTCTCGAATGAACGCAATGATGTGGTTGTAGAAGTTCCAGACGTAAAAAGGCTGTCTGCCACCGCCGCGAACACTAGTGTCCCACAGGTGGATTGGCAAGACGCTTAGCCAGAACAACAATGCCAGGAGCCACTTGGTTTTGCGTCTCGTCCATTTCATTTCTTCAGCCTCAGAGCGCAAACAGCTGCCGCTTCACCTTAAAATCTTTTCTTGCCATCTTTTGCTTCAATCACTCTTATTGAGTGTGAGGCATACAATTCTGTTGGGAACTCTCTCCGAAACGAAACTTTGCAGCCGACTTCCTCCTGAGTAGGAAGATAAAAGGAATATTCAAATTCTTGGCCAGCATCAATCAGGTTCCCGTCTGTATCTCGGAACTCGACTTGGAAATAAATTTCTTTCCAATCAACGGGACTCTCATTTCGGATTTGCCCGACGACTGCCACAGTATGGCCAGCTTTGTTCTCGCCGAACTGCAACTTTGTGTCGGAGAATATTATCTGTTTAGAATATTTCTGAAAATCTTCGCCTTGGCTAAACGAATGTTGAAACATCAGGCCCAGATACCCAAACATAATGATCATCGTAAGCACAAGAAACGAAGCCGTAAAACCTGGATGAAACATAAGCATTGATAGCTTGTTTTGCAAATGCTGACAGTAGGGACATTTCTTTGCAGCTGCAGCAATTTCCATACAGCACATCCCACAAACCTTAACATCTGGGATATCCGCCATGTTTTTTCTCCTTTCGAATCCCGCAACTGAGGCGCGGCCTATTGGCCGTCGCCCCCGGTTGTCTTGTTCGCGCCGTTTTGCTCTATTGCGAGTAACGCATAGGCTTGGAGCGTGTTATCACGCATAGTCACTAAACACCCTTTTGCACCGGGAACGCTGGCAACGGCAAAGGTATCTATGTCGTCTGCCGCAGGCAGGGACGCCAACTTTACACCTGCCGGTGAGGCTACCACCAATTCGCCGGTAGCCTCACGAAAAACCCACTCTTTAACGCCATCTCCGTCCAGGTCTCCGCAGGCGAAGGTTGTGCTTCGCCAACCGGTATGATCTTCCACGCCCGCGGTGGCCCAGGATACATTTCCTTGATGGTCGAACCCCACCACGCGCCCATTTCCCAGCGCAATTACTTGGAGGAGGCCTGTATTATCCATCACGTTTGCTGTCATCTGTGCATAGTACCCGCCAAGAGGTTTAAGGACCCGGAGCTGATTGCCCTTACTGTTGTAAACATAAATCGACCCTGCTGCTTCCGTGGCAAATATCAGGCTGTCTCCTGGTCTATTTTTTGATACAACAGCCTGATTCCACACATTCCCGATATCAGTCACTTTCCACTGGATATTCCCATCACTTGAGACAACGTGGAGGCCGCCGTTGCCGTTCATTCCTACAATCATTTCATCGCTGCCATCGCAATCCAGATCTCCCCAGTGCGCCCCATTAACTCCGTTGGCTGTCGCATACTTCCAAAGCGTTTTGCCTGTCGCATCACAGACGATAACGCTATCGTCCCAATTCGAGTAGCCCAGGAGCCTGCTCCCTTGTTTGGCGTGCCAGCCAAGTTCTATTATTGAGAAAGCCTCGGGTAGCTTAATGCGTGCCTTGCTTTGCCCTGTCAAGCTGACGACGTGGAGTTGCTTGCTGCTGTCAACGACCAGAATGGCGTTTGCCCCTTGGTTGTCCCAATCGCCCGTGCATAAGGTGCGGCAGTCTGGAATTTCCAAAGTCCATTGCGATACCAGGTGCTGGGCGGTGCTTGCTTCCAGCAGGCCTGACTCCATTGCAACCGGTGTCTCTTTGGCCTTGCCCTTGAAGTCTTCAGCCAAGGCTGCCGCCTTGAGCGTCTCAAAATCGTGGTAGCCCTGCAATACAGTTTGAATCACACCATTTCGATCCACAAAAAAGGTGCTGGGTATTGATCGGATGTCTTTGTAGGGCGATGGCAAGTCCTTGTCTTCTGCAGAAGCGATCGGATAGTTGATACCCTGTTCCTTGACGAACTTGGCGAGATGATCCTTCTCCTCGCTACTGATACCGACGACCACCAGATCTTTTGCCTCGGAATCAGTCACGAGTTGGATGAAATGGGGAATCTCCTTGATACAGGGTGGGCACCAGGTGGCCCAAAAATCAATGACTACCCGTTTGCCCTGCAAATCTGCCAATCGGATTTGCTTGCCATCCAGGCTCGTTACACTGAAATCAGGTGCAGTCACACCTTGCCAATCTTCAAGTGCAATGCCGTTTGTGTCGCCGCCTTCGCCTCTGAATGCTTGTATCTGCTTATATCCGTGATAGTACAAACATCCTAGCCCAATCGAGATCAGCAGGCCGACAATAGAGAGAATGATGCCCCAGATCGCCATAGCGCGGAACGTTGTCCGCTTCCACAGATGAAGCACACCCAGAAAAACACCAATGCTGGCCAGAATTGCGCCAACCAGGAAAAGGCTGAAGGCAATAGAGGTAATTCCCAGTATGAGACTGGTGACGGCCAGTCCGATAGGGTTCATCTCTTTGGGAGGCACAGAAGTATTGGACGTGTTCGTCATTGTCTAGCCTTTTTGCTGCGGATAGATTTTTTTGGGGGTCGGGCCAAGATAAGCAATTGATTAGTAGTAGGATAACCTTAAGAAATGGCTTTTATTGAATTCTACCTATTGCCAATTAACGACTTGCCTTGGTCCGACCCCGCTAAACCAACCCCAATTAAGCATAGAAACGCCTTGAGCGAGGAAACAGCTCATTGAATTTCTTCAATATTCACATCATCAAACCAAGCTTCGCCGGCTGCTTTCCAGATCCACAAGCCAAGGACTGGCGCTTTGTCTTTGCCGGTTGTAACTGGCGTGGTAAACTCGAATACCGCTTTGTGCCATAGGTTTGTGCCGCTGATCTGGACTCTTGGGAACGACTGACCGTCGGATTTATTGAAGTAAATAAATGCCCCAGCGCCCTGCTCACCGGTTAAATTCTTAGTCCGGATGAAATATGATAAGCGGTAGCGTTTTTCTGGCTTAAGCAAAGGCAGTTCCTGGGCTGCATTCATCGACATATCGGCCTTGTTGACCAGGTGCAGGCTCTGTCCAGCGCGGATAAACACTTTTGTATCGAGCTCGAAAAGCTGACCGTCCTCAGATTTTCCACTTCGCCATAATTTCCACTTTCCAGCCCGAAACTGGCTTGCCATAGATACTTCGAAGGCAGCGTCGGAAATAATGGGGTCGCCGGTTTGGTCGGCGAAATCCAGCACGCCCCAAGTCTCAATATTATGGAAGCCAGCAGACCCGGGCAGTGGACTCCACTGATAGTAAATTTCGGCCAGTGCCGGTCCGGTAAGTGCACGATGGCGGGCAAAATTGATTGGGATTTCCTGCTGATGTAATGGGCCAAGTTTTTCCAGTGGCAGCGATATTGTCGCCGTCCAGCTGTCACTCGTTCTGCTGGCCTGCACCTTGGCATCACTGTTCCAGCTGATATCACTTTTTTCATTGATGCGGCAGCGATAATCGGCTAACGCACCGGCGGCATTGACAATCAAATGAAAATAATTTTGTCGATCTCCTGATGGATTCAGCAATAACTCGATGCACGAATCAGCGTAAGTTTCGGGAGCATCATTATGGCTCTGAAGCATTTTGATATCCGACAAGCGCGGTTCTTCACATTCGAACTTAAAATCAAGCGTTGTGTCGGAACGACTGATTTTTACGACAGTACTGACTTCATTGGTATCGGCATTAAGCGGACGTAGATGCACTGTGCCAGGGACGCTTGTTCGCCAGGAATCAAGCGATTCTTGATCTCTCTGAAACCTGTTTGCTTCATCCTGAATAGGACCAAGCAGCTGATCTTGCATAAACTGAATTCGCTCTGCTGCACCAGGGGCTTTCGCTAAGGCTTTCGCGGCACTGAAAAGTGATACATATTCAGCCAGTTTAGCAGGAGAATAAATCTTTGTCCAGATTTCAATCTCAGAGGGAATTTTTGTCACTGGGCCTAGTCCAGTCATAACTTCGGCCCCGAGAATTTTATTAGTCCAGATATCTTCCAGTTCATTGAAGAATTGTTCCATCAGGGGCGCGCCTTCTCCAAACATAACCTGGTAGTGTTCTGCTAACAATTGCTCTACATCGACAGACGCATTCCAGAGTAATTTGCCGAGCAGATAATAATTCAGATAATTGAACAGAAAATAATCAGTCTCTGACTCAAAATACCCGCCGATGATATAGGCTTGGTTTTTTTTGATAAAGCGGGCGACATCCTTGGGCATCATAGCTGGAATGCCGGGGATATTTTTTTTCATATGCTTCCCCATCGCGTAAGTCCAGACCGAGACTTTGTTGCCGAGCTTCTCTGTCCAGGTCCGAATTTTTTCGGTATTCTTTAGTTCATTTTCAGAGTCGCAACCACGTCCCGCGACGGCAACCTGAACAACAATATTTGCGGCTAATTTCCCGTTTGGGATCAGGTCATAGGGTGCGTAAGCCATCTGGGTAATGGTTCCCTGGATTCCTTCGTTGGTCAGGCGCTCTGCCACTTCTGAGGTAAAAGCCCAAATAAAATCACTGACAGCCTGGCTATCAGTTGAATAAATTTCATCCCGCCCGGGTTCGGCAATGGCCCGACATTTTTCACAAGCACACCAATACATCCAATCTTGGGTCATAAGAGAAAAATAGCGCCCGCGGCTGCAATTCACATTCCACCATTTGAGGTCACGCGAAGCTGGCGCTGCGCCGCTGAAATAAGCTTTGGCATCCTGGTAGATTACTTCTCGAATGCCGCTATTAAAGCAAAGCTGTCCGGTATGTGTCATCGAGCTTTCGCAATAACGCTTCCCATCAGTAGTCAAGGCAAAATATTCCGGGTTCGTCTGGGCAAATCGCTCGGTAAAATTAAGATAAGCCAAGCCGTGTCCGAAGGGAATCGTAAGTTCTGAGAACCGCAAACGGAGCAGCTGGAGGTTTTCTCCTTTGACTCCATTATAAATTCCTTCATCATACCATTTCCCTTGACTAAAAGAATAGCTTCGGTCGCTAAAATCTGGACGCTCCATAATTTTGATTTTTTCCGGGAGATAGAGGCCATCTTTTTCAGGAATAATGGTGCCATATTTTCCCGGGAAGAAGAAATGAGCCCCGGCAAAGCGTTCAAGAAAATCATAAACGGCGCTCAGGGTGCCGCGTTGGTACCATTGGCCCCAGCGATTATGCATTGGGCTGTCCTTTTCCGAATCGCGTCCCAACAGATAAATGTGGCTCCCTTTTTTCTCAATAAAATAACCCTCTTCTGGGAGTGCTTCCACTGCCAGCCCGTTGGCACGAGCAAAGGAACTATTTCCTAAAATCAAGGCAGTCGCGGTCGCAGTCGGAGTCTTAACGATTGGGATTTCTGAACTGGTGGCAGTTCTCAACATAGTTTGTAATTCAGCGGCAGCAAAA
>CAZUCG010000196.1:0-5743 GCA_964619145.1 uncultured Lentisphaeraceae bacterium
AGACGAACACTAAGACCGCATTGAATAATATGTCGGAAAAGGATGAACCTTTGCCTCCAGAAGATAGTTTTGTGTTTATGGAAGGAGAAGATTGGTAAATGGAAAACGAGTTGTTCAACCTGATTGATAAGCCGTGGGTTCCTGTGCTGATGCGAGATGGCAGCACCCGCAAGGTTTCACTAATGGAGGTTTTTGTGGGCGGAGCTAATATCGCTGATTTAGCTCTGAATCCGTATGAACGGATTGCCGTAATGCGTCTGTTGATTTGCATTGCCATAGCTGCTCTGCAGGATACCGACTTGCAGGATGAAAGCGCTTGGAAGCAATGCCTGGTAAAACTTCCGCTATGCGTGCCTGACTACCTACGAAAATGGCATAATCGATTCAATTTGTATGGAGAAAAGGCCTTTTTACAGCCGGATGGACTGGTTGCTAAGCTTGAAGGTAAAGCCTGTCGAGATAAATTATTCCCGCATCTGTCCTCAGGAAATAACGCGACTTTGTTCGACCACCAAGCCAGTCTGATGAATCGCGAAATCACTGCTGCTCAATTGGTCATCGGGCTGCTGACTTATCTGAATTTTTCGGCCGGCGGACGCCACGCCAAGTGCACCTGGTCGGCGGAAGAGACTTCTGCCAGCGTTTCGCTCTGCCCCTGTCGGGAGAAATCTATGCTGCATACGATGCTCCTCGGGGATAATTTGTTGACCACGGTATGGTTGAATCTGATCACCAGAGATATGGCCGACGCATTGCCACAAAAAACATTCGGCCGACCTATTTGGGAATTAAACGATTTGAACCGCACAAGTGTGGAGGGGAAGGGAATTGAACAGACCATCCTGGGCAGATTAGTGCCTTTGTCACGCGTTATCAAACTGGCGCGTAATGACCAGCTCTGCATTATGGGTGAGGGCTTGAAATATGACCAACTGCCTGCTGCACGTGAAGTAATGGCCTCAACTTTTCTCCGAAAAGATCAAAAAGGGAATGAAATGGACGCCTATGTGAGTGCCTCCAAAACACGACAGCCCTGGCGTGACCTACAGGCCATATTGGCTAAAACCGCAAAACACGGAACACCAATTTTGCAACACTTGAAAACGCTCCAACAGAATGACGAATTCATTATTTGGACTGGTGGATTAGTTGCTAATCAAGGAAAAGACGAGGCGGTCGTCGAATGGACGGCCCGACTATCTACTGCCTTGCTGACAGACAGTGCGTTAATTACCTATACTAACGGAATTAAATACGCTGAGAGTTGCTCTAAAAAACTACATTTGGCCGTTGCAGAATATGCTGGCGCCTGTAAAGGCTTCGAGGCGCACAAGAAAAAACCAATGGAACGCGATTCCCTGTCACAGGCTTACACCGTCCCAGCAAAGCAATTCTTCTGGGATGAACTCTCCTTGGTCCAACCGTTGCTAACTGCCATTGCAGAAGGACGTGAAGATACCAACCTTAAAGATTGGAATAAATGTGTGAGAGAGGTCGCCAGAAGTGCCTATGAATATGCTTGTCCGAAGATGAGTGGCCGGCAGATGACAGCATACGTGAAAGGATTGAAGGTGCTAGTAGATAAAAAGGAGACAGAATATGCCAACAATTGATGCTTTTCTGGAACGAATTCGAGGCGCTGCGGCAAGAGATGAGCGCGGTTATTTGGCAACACTTCGCCGCGGCTTAAGTGATACTACCCAAGAGCAGGCCTGGCCATTGGTGGTCCCTTGGTGCGTGCGATTTGAAGATGCCGAAAACCGTAAAATCTGGTGCACTATCGGCGGTGCGGCGGCACTACTATTCCCTGCCAAGCTCGGAATTGATACGTATGCATCCCTCGGATCAGTTATGCGAAAATTGGCTACTGGAACTAATGCCCAAGAGGGAATCGCGTCTTATGAACCTAAATTCCGCCGGATCTTGAATAGCCCGGATGCCATAGACCTTTGTAATTTGGTAGTTGGCATTGTTCGAACAGCGGAAAGAAAAGGCGTTCCTGTTAATTGTAAAACCTTGTTTTGGGATTTACTTGACTGGATTGATCATAACAAACGCGAAAATGTTCGAGTCAGGTGGGCCCAAGACTTTTATCGCGCTTCTGAGTCAGAAGAAGTGGATCCTACTGGCACGGAGGGCTCGGTATGATGAAGACTGTACTAAGCCAACTGACAATGCCGTATGCCGAGGCCCTTACGAGTGGCCTTGTTGATACTTATAAATGGCATCAATGGATCTGGAAATCTTTTCCTGATACTCCTGATGCCAAGCGTGAATTCCTTTTCCGCGTGGATACTCAGCCCGGAAACGTCCGGATTTTACTGCTGTCCGCGCACGAACCGAAATCACCAGACGGTCGGGTATGGCAGAGCAAAGCCATCCGTGACGAATTCCTGATGCATAAAGCATATCGATTTCAAATCAAGGGAAATCCTACTTTCCGACGCAATGCCGACCGACGACGAATTCCCCTGAATAGAGAAGAGGACGTGATTAACTGGTTCCAGCGCAAGCTGGAAGCGATTGGATGCCGAGTCTTGTCGTTGGAAGTCGGACAGCTCAGCGAACAACGCTTTCAGAAAAATGGCAAATCCGGGCTGCATATTTCTGTGGATGCCAGCGGCGTCCTGGAGGTAGCCGACCGAAATGCTTTTAGTTACGGATTTTCACAGGGAATCGGACCAGCTAAAGGGTTCGGATTCGGTCTTCTGATGCTTCAACCAATCAAACTCTAACGCAAAAAAGGACATCCCAAATGAACCTCATTGAATTTCACATCCTGCAGTCATTTCCTGTTACCTGCTTGAATCGCGATGACTTGGGCTCGCCAAAATCTGCCATTTTTGGTGGTATTGAACGCGCCAGAGTCTCTAGCCAGTGCTGGAAACGCGCCATCCGGACACTCGCTCACGAACAAGCACCGGAATTATTCGCCGGAATTCGCACCAAACTGATTGGACCGCAGCTCGAAGCCGCCGCTAAGCGTATCGGTTGTTCTGATGAACAGTGTCAGGCCTATGCTCAGGTGATTGTTGCAGTGCTGGGTAAAGATAAAGCGGCTGGCGAAGTCAAGACATTGTTGTTCTTCTCACCAGGAACACTCGATAACGTAGTAAGAAATATTTTTGAATCCAAGGCTATAACAGAAGAAATGATCCAGCAGATACTCTCTGATGACAAGAAAAAAGCAGAAAAAGGGCTGAAAGATGCCATCACCGCAGTCGGTAAAATCCTGAAGAGCCTCGGCAATGATGTCGCAGATGCTGCTGATATCGCATTGTTTGGACGTATGGTGGCAGATGACGCTACCCAGACTATCGAGGGAGCGGCAATGTTTAGCCATGCAATCTCAACCCATTCGGTCCGCAGTGACTTGGATTTCTTCAGTGCTGTTGACGACGAAAAAATTGACGCCGATGACGCCGGTGCCGCTCATATCGGGACAGTAGAGTTCAATTCCGCCTGCTATTATCGCTATGTTGGAGTTAATGTCGATCTCTTGAAGCAGAGCAATATGTTCGACCAGAGCCAATTGCACAATGTCGTCAGTAATTTTATTCGTGCCGTGGTTATGGCTAATCCGGTAGCTCGCCGCAATTCGATGTTCGGATACAGCCTCCCCGCTTGTGTTCTTGGACTGAAGCGCTCTGGACAACCGCTGTCATTGGCGAACGCATTTGAAAAACCGGTAAAATCAAGCGCTAACGGATATGTGGCCAGTTCAATCGCTAAAATGACTGCCGAATGGGAAAATGTGAAGAAGATTTTTGGCCTTAACGCCGATAGCGAAATTGTAGTCCGCAACGATGGCGAGTCGCTAGATGTATTGATTGAGAAAATGAGCGCCGGCTTAAATTGAGACAGGAGGAACTGATGCGACATCTCTCTCTGTACCTCCGGGCACCAATGCAAAGCTGGGGAGCGGCAGCAAAATTTGGTGACCGACCATCACTATCGTTCCCGAGCAAGAGCGGAATCATCGGAATGCTGGGGGCCGCCGCCGGCGTGGATCGGGCCGACAGCGCTTGGCTGCAGATGGCTAACAGCTTGTCAATGCGCTGTTTGGTATTTAAGCCAGGTCGGCGTCTGCAAGACTACCATACCGTCGGAGGCGGCTATGATGTAAAACACAGCTGGTCAAGACGTCGGATGTCACCGAAGGCCGAAGGAGGGACGCCTTCGACAGTGCTGACGACGCGTGAATATCTGCAGGACGCTATCTTCGGAGTCGTGCTTGCTAGTGAAAATACGGCATTTGTCGATTGTCTTGCCGATGCTATCCGCAACCCAATCTGGGGCATCTGGCTCGGCCGTAAGTCGTGCATCCCGACAGAGCCGGTTTATGCCGGCCATTTTGAGACAGCCCAGGAGGCCGAGGCCGCACTGCAGGCCAGAACAATGGCTTCACTGTCGATAAATGAGGAAGTGCCTGTCTGCAAGATTATCACCGAAGTCCCGGTCGATGAAGCCGAGGAAGTCTGGCACGATCTGCCCATCAATTTTGCCAAGCGTGAATTCGCACCCCGCGCAATCCGTCAGGAGAACCACTGATGCCTGTGTTCGAAAAACCGCCGTTGGAGACTTTGCCCCTTGTTCGTGAACGCTGGACACCGCTGTATCTCGAGCACGGACGGATTGAGGTCGATGACTCATCTGTAAAGTGGATCGGTGCCGATAGGCTGGTGATGCGCTTACCAGTCTCCTCTCTTTCAGTGCTGTTGCTCGGCCCAGGCACTACTGTAACCCATGCGGCGATGCGGGTTTGTGCAGTAAGTAATACCCCAATCTGCTGGGTAGGTGCAGATGGTATGCACTTCTACGCTATCGGCATCACACCGACACACGACAATGAAAGAGCACGCCTCCAAGCAGAATTGGCAGCCACTGGCAAAAGCCGTGATGTAGTAGCCAGGAAGATGTTTGCCTTGCGCTTTACTGATGTCGATGTCCAAAAATACAGTGTCAAGGAACTGCGTGGGTTCGAGGGGCGCCGGGTTAGGCAACTCTATCAAGCAATGGGTATGCGCTTCGGCGTTTCTTGGAAGGGGCGCAACTATAATCCCCAAAACTGGAATGTCTCGGATACCATAAATCGCGCTATCTCTGCTGCTAACGCCGCATTATATGCTCTGACTGCTGCCGTGGTGACGTCTATGGGCTACCTTCCACAACTGGGTTTTATCCATACTGCTGGGACATTGCCGTTTGTTTTTGATGTCGCTGATATTTATAAGCCGGAAACAACGCTACCAGCAGCTTTCGAAACAGTCAGCCTGAACAATAACGCTACCGAAGAAGAAGTCATCACACGACTGAAACTCTATATCGAACAAACAAAACTGTTAAGTCGAATGCCTGTTGATATCAGTAACTTGATTGCTAAACAATGACCATAATCTTGACCGAATCTATCCCGCCTGCTGTTCGTGGCTTGCTTAAACGATGGTTTATCGAGCCACGAGCAAACGTTTTTGTGGGCAGTGTGAATGCCAGAACCCGGGAAAAAACAATTGCTTATATTCGGCGCAATGCACCGAATCTGAATATGTTGGTTGTGCACGATGATCTTAACTGTCAGGGATATACAGTTCTCACATTCGGCACACCAACCAGAACCTTGACTAGACACTGCGGCTTGCAGCTAATCCTGGAAAATCCAGAAGACTTGATTAGTTGAGAAATAAATGAAAAATAATCTGCTCGCTCAATCACTTTGTATGCTGAAAGGCATCTCACCGGCAAC
>CAZUCG010000197.1:0-5724 GCA_964619145.1 uncultured Lentisphaeraceae bacterium
AGTTGTGAGTTGTAAATGGAATGCTTGTTCTGGACTTTTCCGGCTCATTGTCCTATTGTCATATCCATTCGTCCTATTTGTCCCATTCGTCCCATTCGTCCTATACACCCGCCTCAAATCAAAAAGCGTATTACCTTGCAGCCTGCATTATTTTTGGACAACCTTTGCCTAACTTTTGGGAACTGCAGCCCTTTTAACTGACCTGGCGCCAACGCCCAAAAATAACACCTACCAGCAAGAATAACAAATTATGCTTTTTTGTCCTTTAAGTTGCAGATATAATGATTATTGACAAGACACTTGCAAAAAATGAATTATATTATATCGGCCTCTGTCTCTGTTTCTTTGTCCCGCAAAATAAAGGAGTCATAACCAATGGATTCAAACCGCATCATCAAATTGAGCGATATGAAAACCGGTAATATGCTCTATCTTTTGGAAGTATTCTTGCAACACGAAGAAATCTCCAGAATTCAAATCGCTGCCCTGAGTAATTGTGACAACACCACTGTCACTCGCGCTATCCGCGAACTGATGCAAAGGGATTTACTGATTAATAGTGGCAAGCACGAATCCGCGCACGGCCGACCACGCGAAATGCTGCGCCTGAATCCCGACGGGCGCTATCTGCTCGGTATCTCGCTGGCACCGGAAAAACTCATCGGCGTGGCCTGTGATTTCCGCGGCACGATCCGCCAACGCTACGAAGTCATCTTGCCTAAAAATGCGCCCTTGCACGAATGGTTAGCCAGCCTGGAGCAGATCACCGGCGCGTTGCTGACTTTCGCCGGTGAGCGCCTAGCTGGCCTGGGCTTGGCAGTAGCCGGGTCGTTTACCTATAACGATCTGTTGCTGCAAGATCTCGCCCCCAAAACAGCCTTGAATGCTGTCAATTTGCCCGAATTCTTCCAGACAAAATTCGGGCAAACTCCGCCAGTTTTTGATTTCCTCAGCTGTCTTCTGTGGCAGGCAATTAGTTGCACCCCTTCCCTTAAGCAAGGCACCTTGATGTTGGTATCTGCTGGCGAAAGCATCGGTATGACTATTTCCCACTCTGGCAAAGCCTACTTGAGAGAAGGTCATAGCGGCGCTGAACTCGACCATAATATCTGCGAACTAGATGGTTTACTTTGCGCCTGCGGACGCCGTGGTTGTTTGGAAACCCGTGCCTCCCTGGGTAATATCTTGCCAGCGGCGCGAAAACAATTGCAACAGCCGAACCTGACGAACCCCGAATTACTGGAATTGGCACAAGCTGATGACCCGCGTATTCGGGAAACTGTGGTCACCGCCGCTCGCTTCCTGGGCACGGCATTGGGCAATCAGGTGAATAACTTCCAACCGAACAACTTGCTAGTCACTGGATGCTGCCTGCAACTAGGTCAGCGGTATCAGGATATACTTCAAGAAACTCTGTTTGCCTTGTTATTCCCAGCGGCTAAAGAGCGACTGAAACTGACGTTGCTACCAGTCAAAACCGATGCGCCTGCCGTAGGGGCAGCAATGCAGGTAGCTGCTGCTTTGATTAAAGATTTTACGGCCTTTGATAAGGCCTGCCCGATCGTCAAAACAAAGGTCCGAAGTCGGCCCAGACGGAAATAAAATGCTGCCGCTAATGGCGCCGACGACCGCCCAAGGGCTATTTTAGCCGCTTAAATCCTATTTGTGAAGGAATGTTATGCGTATTCTGATAATTAATGGCCCGAACTTAAACTTATTGGGCAGCCGCGAACCGAGTATCTACGGCTCCCGGAGTTATGCCGATCTAGTGCTATTCATCGAACAATCTGCCAACCAGTTAGGCTTAACGGTTGAATGCTTCCAGTCAAATCACGAAGGAGCGATAATTGATGCTATTCAGGCAGCTTCCTCTAAATTTGCTGGCATCGTAATCAACGCCGCCGCTTATACCCACACCAGCATTGCCATCCACGATGCGCTCTTGGCAGTCGCCATCCCAGCTATTGAAGTACATTTAAGCGATATCAGTAATCGTGAGGAATATCGCCGTTTCTCTTATTTGAGCTCCGTCTGCTTGGCCTGCATTTGCGGTAAAGGCTTCGCCGGCTACGCAGAAGCCTTGCAAATCCTGAAACAGCATCTCCAAAATGCGTGCTGCTCTCAACCAGTTCAGTCCTAGTCCCCCTTAACTCGCTATTCAAAACGTACCCAGTACTATTAAAATAATATGAGTGATATAGTTATTCACGGTGCCAGCCAGCACAATTTACAAAATGTCGACTTACGTATCCCCCGCGATTCCTTGGTGGTCATCACCGGCCCCAGCGGATCAGGAAAATCCTCTCTGGCCTTCGATACCCTCTATGCAGAAGGACAGCGCCGGTATGTCGAAAGCCTGTCAGCTTATGCTAGACAATTCCTCGACCGGATGCAAAAGCCCAATGTCGAGCGTATCGAGGGGCTCTCACCAGCCATCGCCATCGAACAACGCTCAGCCGGTAATTCGCCCCGCTCAATCGTGGCTACGACGACGGAAATCTATGATTATTTGCGCTTGCTCTATGCCCACTGCGGCCATCCGCATTGCCCCAAATGCGGCAAGGCTATCAAAAACCAAAGTGCCGAGATGATCGGCGAGAAGATCCTGACCTATCCGGATGGCAGCAAGCTGATGCTGTTAGCGCCATATATCCGAGGCCGCAAAGGCGAGCTGAAGGACGTCCTGGAAGCGATGCGCAAAGATGGCTTCGTGCGCGCCCGCATCGATGGCGAAATCCGCTCTTTAGATGAAGATATCAGCTTGGGTAAGACCATCCGCCATAACCTCGAAGCCGTGGTTGACCGCCTAGTTTCCGGCAGCATCGATAAAAGCCGCCTGACAGATTCTGTCGAGCTGGCTTTGCGCAAAGGCAATGGTATGATCATCGCCTTGCAGGAAGACCCGAGCAGTAAAAGTGGCTGGCGAGAAGAAATTTTAAGCGAGCACCTGGCCTGTATTCCTTGTGGCTTGAGCTTTGGTGAACTGCTGCCCCGGAATTTCTCCTTCAATAACCCTTTCGGAGCTTGCCCGGCTTGCGACGGTTTGGGGAAACAGCTGATTTTTACTCCCGAGGCTATCATCCCCGACCCCACTCTCTCCATTAAAAATGGTGCCATACCGCTTTGGCGGCGCGGGATGCGCCGAACAATCATCCTCTATAACCATTACTTGCGTTGCCTGGCAGAACATTATAAATTCAGCCTGAGCACACCTTGGCAAGACCTCCCGGAAGACATCCGCCAGACCCTGTTGTATGGCAGCGGCGAAGAAATCATCACCTTCGATTTGTGGATGCGTGGAAAATCGCGTGAATGGCGCAAGCCTTTCGAGGGCATTATCCCCAACCTCCTGCGCCGCCACCGCGAAGCCGAAAGCGATGGACTGCGCGAACGGCTGCAAGAGAATATGACCTTCGAAATTTGCCCTGTCTGCAAAGGCGCCCGCCTGAAGCCGGAATATCTGGCGGTGACCATCCGCGAGCTCAATATCCATCAATTCTGCTCCCTCAGCATCGATGATGCTTATGATTTTATCGAAAACCTCAATTTACAAGGCCAGGAACTGGCAATCGGCTACGAGCTCTGCCAGGAAATTAAATCGCGGCTAGGCTTCCTGCGCTCTGTCGGCCTTAACTACCTCACTTTGAATCGCGAAAGCGGCTCCCTCTCTGGCGGCGAATCACAGCGCATCCGCCTGGCTAGCCAGATCGGCAGTGGCCTGGTCGGAGTGCTGTATATCCTGGATGAGCCCAGTATCGGTTTGCATCAACGTGATAATACGCGACTGCTCGACACCCTGCAAAAACTGCGCGATTTAGGCAATACCGTAATCGTGGTGGAACACGACTTGGATACTATGCTCGCAGCTGATTTCATCGCCGATCTCGGCCCCGGCGCCGGTCGTAACGGTGGAAAAATCGTCTGCGCCGGCACACCAGAGGAAATAATGGCCTGCCCAGAATCCGTAACGGGACAATTTTTGGCCGGCAAACGGCAAATCGCCCGGCCGGAAAAACGCCTGGCTGGCAACGGCAATTTTCTGCGTATCCTGGGTGCACAGGAACATAACCTGAAAAATATCGACGCCAGCATACCCCTAGGTACTTTTACTTGCATAACTGGAGTTTCCGGCTCCGGCAAAAGTACCCTCGTTAACCGCATTTTGAATCTTGCCCTGAAAAAATATCTCGGTCTGAAGGCGGACGAGCCGGGCAAATACCGCAGTATCGAAGGTATGCAATACGTTGACAAGATGATTGTTATCGACCAAAGTCCCATTGGCCGTACCCCACGCTCTAACCCCGCTACCTACACTGGCCTATTCGATGTCATACGAGCACTCTTCGCCCAAACCAACGATGCCAAAGTCCGAGGTTATACCCCTGGGCGTTTCAGCTTCAATGTCAAAGGCGGTAGATGTGAGACTTGCAGAGGAGATGGCATCAAGAAGATTGAAATGCAATTCCTGCCCGATGTCTACGTCAGTTGTGAACAATGCCACGGCAAACGCTACAACAGCGAGACCCTGAACGTCCGCTTTAAAGGTAGAAATATCGCTGATATCCTGGAAATGACGGTCAACGAAGCGTGTGAAATCTTTGCTGCCGTCCCACGTTTGAAGAATAAGCTCGAAACTCTGCGCGCTGTCGGACTGGGATACATCCATTTGGGACAACCGGCTACCACTCTCTCCGGCGGCGAAGCCCAGCGGGTTAAATTGGCCACCGAATTAAGCCGGCGTGCATCTGGCCACACGCTGTATATCCTTGATGAACCGACCACCGGACTACACCTGGCTGATATCGAGCATTTACTCAATGTGCTGATTTCTTTGCGCAATCAGGGAAATACGATTTTAGTTATCGAACATAATCTGGAAGTTATAAAAACTGCGGACTATATTATAGACCTCGGCCCCGAAGGCGGAGACGCAGGAGGAAACATAGTGGCTGCCGGCACACCAGAGCAAATCGCCAAAGTCAAAAAATCCTATACCGGGCAATTTTTGCGAAAAATTCTTTTTCCTGCTACTACTCAGAGTCGTCATCCCCGGGCAAAATAACGCGGCGATACGGCGCTAGCACCCGGCAATGTTATTTTCAAGTTTCTCAAAACGATAATGGCTTTTGAGCGGCAATAAAATTGCTAGTGCTAATAATTCTCGCTGGCCTGTCAGGCAAATAGCTCGCCAGACACTCTTATGAAACAAAAAAAAGCTCCATCGCCGCCATTGTTGGCTACGCCGGTCATTGCTGGTTTCCCCTCGCCGGCCGAACAATATGTCGAAGCACCTCTGGACTTGAATGACCTACTGGTCCATAAACCAGCCGCGACATTCTTTGTTCGTGCCGCCGGCGATTCAATGCTCGGAGCCGGCATCCAGCCCGGCGATATCCTGGTAGTTGACCGTAGCCTGCCGGCAGAGGATGGTGCCGTGGTCATAGCCGCCATCGATAATGAGTTCACAGTCAAATATTATCGCAATGACTCAAGCGGTGTCCGCTTAGAAGCCGCAAATCGGCGCTATAAACCAATCGTGTTTGCCCCAGAGATGGAAGTGCAACTCTGGGGAGTAGTGACTGCCGTCATCCATCAATTTATCAAGACTCCTTCCAGGAACCGCCATTCGCAATTATGAGCGCTAAAGCAGACGCCTGAAGCGATTTCTTAACTTATTAGTGCCGCCAGCCCCAAAATCTCAACCCAAATCCTGCGAATTTTTAT
>CAZUCG010000198.1:0-5707 GCA_964619145.1 uncultured Lentisphaeraceae bacterium
TTGCTTCTCGATCATAATAGTACTTTTCTGATTTTGCCAGCATAAAGATATATTTGTTGCTCGAGATTGTCTATTTCGTTGATGGTTTCCAAGTAGCTTAGAATCAACAAGTCGTTGCTGATATTACTCTTTACACTGCTTTGGGATAAAAGCTCTGGAGTTTTAGCTGAGGGTCGCAGGACAGCAAAGATACCCAGTAAAATCAACAAGGATGCCGCCACGGCGTAGAGATATGTATTGATTTCTTGCCACCAGCGTTTTTGTGGTTGCTGCATCGCTGCAGAGACTTTAAGCAGAGTTTGACGGTCGAGTTCAGGAGTGGGGCGGGGGTGCTGCAAAATACTGTCGATCTGCAAAAAAGCTTGGCAGTCTTGGCAAGAAAGCAAATGTTCCTGAGCAGGAGCTGATAAGCTCCCGTGGGATTGCAGGTATTCTAAACTGAAGTCTTGACAATTCATTTTATGTCCTCCTCATAAGGTTAGTTATGGTATAGTGATGGCTATGAAACGCTGCTTGAAAGCGACTGCGATGTTTGATACCTGGCAGCCGATTTCCAGGCACAGGCAGTAATTCAGCCATTAAATGAAATCTGCCATCAGCTTGCGCAAGTTCTGTACGGCGTAATACATCCGCCCCAACGCGGTATTCAGGCTGATTTGTAGTTGTTGGGCGATGTCCTTGAAACTAATGCCGCGCATCCGCAATCTGACAACTTCCTGTTGTTCAGCTGATAACTGCAAGATGGCTTCCTGGAGGGCTTCCTCTAAACCTTGTTGGAGTAAAATTTCTTGTGGATTAAGGCCATCCGACAAGATGTTTTCCTGTATCTCGAGCGTTTTTTTGCTGTTGGCACTACGGTAGTAATCCATAACTAAATTATGGGCAATTCGACAGAGCCAAGCCAAGAATCGCTGCTGATCAGCGTAATTGGGAAAATTCTTCACTGCCTTTATCCATACCTGTTGAAAGAAATCATCTACTTTGTCTTGTTGATCAGGCAGCAACTTATGCAGGTAGGCAAAAAGCGGCAAGCGATAGCGATAATACAAAATGTTAAATGACTCATCATCGCCATCCATACAGCGAGTAATCAAATCTATGTCATTGAGTTGGTCATCAGGTTCTGGCCGCATAGCAACTCCATCCGTAAAACGAGAATGAGGGCAAAAAATTGTTTTTCGCAGGCATTTTATAAATTATTTGTGCTTTTAAGCCACAGGGTTGGTGTAATTATCAGGCCGGGGTGTTTTTGCAAGTAACTTTTGACGGCTTCACGGGTAGAGATGCCGGTATCAGTGGTTAGGGCTTGGGGGGATTTAAGTATGGCGGTCAATTTGGGGTAGCGTCCACTGCCGGCTGCCGTGAAGCTGTTCAGCGCAATGCGAATGCTCTTTGCGTTGTCTGGTAGGGTCGTTTCGGCCGATTTGCCGTCGGCGGCGATACTGACCTGTACACCCCAGATACCGCAGAAAGTGTATTCATCCCGACGGCTCCATTGTTCCAAGACAATTGCGGTTAGTTGACTGGCAGTGATTGTGGCGGTAAAGATGGTATTTTCATACGGCACGAAAGCAAACAAGTCGCTTTCGGTTATTAATTTGCCGGCTGCGAGGCTGTAAGCCGATAGCGTCCCGTGCAATGCTACTGTACTGCCAGTAGCATCAGCTAGGGCGGCGCAGAACAACTCGCTGGCTTGGCAGTTAACACCGGGGCGTCCTTTACTTGAGATGTCTTGCCCAGGTGCGGAGGCGACGGCTGTTTCTTTGGCTTGGCGGTCACGTTCTAGCCAGCCTTCGAGGTCGTTTAGCAGTGGCTGATAAATCGGTGTATCATCCTGGACACTGCTAAGATACGAGGTAATTTCCTGCACTGTATGTTTTTCCGTATCGATTATAACTCGGGCCAGGCCCAGGCTTTTAGCGCCGTAACCTGGTTGCAGATACCAAGTTCGGGAGCCGATTTTATGGCCTTGAAAAGAACGATGAGTGTGCCCACCCAGAACTAGGTCAATCTCTGGAAATTTTTCAACAATAGCCACGACTTCATTAACTTGGCGTTCATCTGCTCGTTCTTGCCAACCTTGATGGATGGCTAAAATGATGCAGTCAGGTTGATCTTTGAGGATCTCCGGCATTATGCTGGAAATGCTGTCCAAAGCATAGCTGACTTGGCAGGAGTCACCAAAGGCTTCGCCCAGCCAATGCATCAGATACGAGGCAGTCATTCCGATGACTGCGATTTTGGCACCGTTGCGGGTGAAGCTACGCCAGCTGCTGAAAGGCGGTTCCCGCAATGGCTGCAAATTTCCACAGAGGATGATGTCGCGTAAGGGTGTGGCCAATTCCATAAAGCGAGTAAAGCCGAAATCAAATTCGTGGTTCCCTGGTACCCAGATATCATATTTCAGGGTACGGAGCGGTTGAATACCGGCTTCACCGCGTGATAAAGCGGCCACTAAAGTTCCTTGCAGAGTGTCACCGCAGTCTATCAGTAGGCAATTTTTTCGGCCGTAGCGATTCAGGAGATCATCGGTCAAGCTGGCCAACTGCTGCCAGGAGCCGCCGCCAGCTTTTTCTTTGACTAGTACCGAGTGGATATCGCTAGTTTGCAAAATATGCACTTCCACCAGCTCAGCCCACGAAATCAGCGGCAGCAGCAGTATGGCGATGGTCAAAATTCTAGACATATTGGCGATATTCCTTAAAAACAGCAACAATTTGGCTCTCTGTTCAGGCGGCAATAGCAGGCGTAAAGTCAGCGTTTGGGCGCAAATGTAAATAGTGAGTGGCTAATTGCCCAAGCCTGCTGCAAGGGCATTTCCTTCTTTTCGTGTCCAGCACCCCAAGTGTCAGAGTAAAACACCGATTCTGTGCGTTCATTATAGCCGATCAGCAGGCGGAAATGCCCGCCGCCGCTCTGGCGCAGGCCTGGCTCGTCGACAATGCCTATGAATACACCCCAACCCAGGGGCAGGCCGGCGTCGGTATTGCGCTTGAGCTCTCGCCAGAATTTGTCTCTACTGTATTTATCCTGGTTTCGCGAGGCGATATATGTGTCTGGGTCCAGGGAATACAGCAATGCGCTGACATTAAGCATACCCGCACGAGGCTCAAGTTTAACGGTCTGGAGTTTATTTCTTCGGGCCAAGGAATTGTAACGGCGGATGATTTTATCTAAATCGCTATATGACTCCAAGAGTTCGAATTTCGCAGTCATTTTTAGCCCGAGTTTGTTGTCGGCTTTACGGATAGCGCTGAGCATTTCTTCTTGGTTAGTGCCGGTCAGGGCATTAGAACTGGCCATTTGGGCAATGGTATGCTGGGTGACGCTGTCATTGCCGAAATACTTTAGAACACGTTCAGTGACTGCAGCGGAACAATAACCTTTCTGCCCTTGGTCGACCATCGGAATTTTGTCAATAAATATCGTGCCGTTGTTTTGCCTAACTACATTTTCGCGCAGAGTTAACTTCCCGTATAAGTCCCTCTTGGCTACGCTGGTGGCAGATTGGATGCGCGGGTCATTCTTAGGGTCATAAGGCGTGATGTCAAGTTGAACAAATTCCGGGCGGTGTTCTTTTTTGCGGCCAGCAGTGGTGACATTCCAGCGTAATGAATAGGCAATCTCAGCATTAACGAAAATTCTTAAATGGCTATCGACATCCCGTCCGTAGTTGCCTTTTTTCTGTACGCCGCGGCTGTTGCTCAGTTTAGCCAGCAGTTGCTGCAACTGTTTTACCAGAGCAGAAAATTGCTCCATTGGAATATCGCCATCGTCACCACGGTTGTAAAGGGACAGGTAGATTCTGTTTAATTCTCGGCCTTGGAAATAAAAGATTGCTTCTCGGACTGGGATTCCGCTAAACTGCAGGTCTGCCGGGGCATTTAGATATCCGCTAGGATAGCGGGCTGAATCGCGCTCGGCTGAAGTCCATCGGAAGTACGGCCCAAATTTACTGCCCGCTGCTAAGAATAAATCGGCGTCACTGTGGCTGAAAAAATCACCGTCATTGCCGACAATAGCTTGTAAGTCCATTGCTAGAACTGCGCTGGGCAGCCAGATCAGCACTAAAGCAAAGAAAATAGAGAAGTTATGGCGAAGAATTGCAAACATAGTGTTGATAATTTAATTATGGCATCAATAACGAAACAATCATTTAACAAACAAAACGCAACCTAGTGGCAGTTATTGTCCAGTTGGGTTGGACTGCCAACTAACTTGCGACTGCACTAGATGCCAAACAGTATAGTTACGAGTGCATACTTCTAAAGAATCCCTCGATCATTTTTGCCCGGAGATTTCCTTTTTGCGTAATGACAGCTCTTTGAGGCAAAACAGATCATTTTCGCTCAAGTATGAGAAGTCGATGTAGATGCCTATTTGGGCTGTGTCTTTGTGCATCTTATAGTCGCGAGAGATTGTCTGCCAAGCCGGGTCGGTGTCGTATTGGCAAAATCTGACCGTGTGGTAGCTGAGGCTACGCTCATTCACATCCATTTGCCGGATTTTGACAGTCACTACGCCCTGCAGATTGCTGACCTGGGCCTGAAAACTCAAGTTGAAGAGGTTATTGGCCAGCTCTTCTGGAGAGAGCTCAGGCAGGAGTCTAATCAGCCGCTGCGTGGGTTGAGTTGGGTCCGCTTGGCAACATAAGTATTGCTGTTCTGCCTGGTCAGTCTGGATGGTTATTTGCTTACTGTTTTTCCACCATCCAGCGAAGTTATTCTGAAAGTCAGGATTGGGAATTAGATTCTCCCCGCCGTAAGCCAGCAGGGAGAACAACAGACAGAAAAAAAATTTCCTGCGCATATAATGATTTTTCCTTTGCTGCAACATTGATTAGAGTTGAAAGCATTGCAGCAGTTGTATAATCCGTTTGGCCAACATCCAGCGATAGACATCAAAAGTCTCGGGATGCCATAAATCATCGAATTTGTATTTCGGTTGCACGTAGATGCTGTTTTCAATCAAGTCCAAGTCAGCTTGAGCAGCGTCGGCCTCGGCAGTCAGGCCATTAGTCCTGCATCTGCGAATAAGTTTTTCCAGGGTATTGACATAGCGTCCGTCATCAATACCTTCGCGGTAGGCTTCCCAGAGGGTAACTGGAATTGGCGTGCCATCATCAGCAGTTCTGACGTCGAAGTCTGAGCTGCTGGAATCCAAGTAGTTCCACGGATCGCCAGCTGTGCTCTGATAAATCCAGGGAATCAGACAGCGGAAGCCAGATTTCCACAAGCCGAAGCCGTAGGTCATCCTGGTACCATTGACAGGAGTGTGGTCATTTTCGCCAGAGTTGTGGTTCGGGTAGCACCAGAATTCCAGGCCTGGCTTGGCGGCCATCTCCTTTTGAATCTGCTCTTTGCTGATGGAGAAGGGCTGGCAGCACCAGACATCCACATAAGGCTTCAGCTGAGCGTAGCCCGGGTTGGCAGGGTCGGCGGTCACGTAGGTCCGTACACCCGGGACTTTTTTGATAGCGGCCATCACTGCAGTCATAAATTCGATCGAGTCTTTGGAAGTCGAGGGTTCATCAACCGGGTAATAGAGCAATTCTGGCCATTGCCGGTTCGTGGCTTCAGTCTGGATGTCACGGACCATCTCGGTTATTTCCTCAAAGAACTCTGCGGGCGGCATCTTGACCAAGCTTAAATGCGAGCCCATACCGTCTTTCATATATTTTCGATAGAGCCCACCGACATTGAAAGAG
>CAZUCG010000199.1:0-5697 GCA_964619145.1 uncultured Lentisphaeraceae bacterium
GGCTTCCGGCCGATTATTCCAGTAAGAATTCCAAATCAGCGAGCTGTAGGGCTGGTCCTCGTTTGGGAACTGCTTCCAGCACAGTGGCCGCCAAACGCCGTTTTGCCTCCTGCATCTGCAAAACTTTCTCCTCGACAGTATTGCGTGCTATCAAGCGATAGGCAAAGACTGCTTTCTTCTGACCGATCCGATAGGCGCGGTCAATGGCCTGACTTTCGGCGGCGGGATTCCACCAGGGATCGAGAATGAAGACATACTCAGCCGCAGTTAGATTCAGACCCACACCACCTGCTTTCAAACTGATCAAAAAAAACAAGGTCTGGGGGTCCTCCTGGAATTGTTGCACCAGCTCGCCGCGGTTCTGGGTCTGGCCATCGAGATAGCAGTATTTCATTCCCAGCTGTCGCAAGTGCGGTTCCAAGAGGCGCAAGAACTTACTGAACTGTGAAAAAATCAATGCTTTTTGTCCAGCTTCAGCCAAAGTGCCTAACCGTTCCAACAAGACTTCAAGCTTGGCATAAGGTTGGCTGGTCAATTGTGGATCCAATAGTCCTGGGTGACAGGCAGCCTGGCGAAGCCGCAACAACGCCACCAGGGTTTTGATTTGCGCCGGCCCGCCGCTGGCCTGCGCAAGGAGCAGCTCATTGCGGTAAAATACCTTCAGCTCATCGTAGCTCTGCTGCTGGGCCTCATCAAGCACACAAAATAGCACCTGCTCAGTTTTGACCGGCAAATCCTTGGCCACGTCGCCCTTGGTACGGCGCAGCAAAAACGGCCGCACGGCCTTCTGTAAGCGAAAAATCTGCTCATCAGTCAAGCTAAAAGATAGCTTGCTGAAGCTGGCCAGGAATTTATCGCCAAATAGGCCGGGATTGAGAAATTCCAGTTGCGAAAACAGCTCAGCCAGGCGATTCTCGATTGGCGTTCCGGTCATCGCCAGGCGATGACTAGCCTTGATAGTCCGGACGGCTTTGGCAGTCGCGCTATCGGCATTTTTGATGGCCTGTGATTCGTCCAGGATGCAATAATCGAAAGGGCAGGCAGCCAACAGCTCTGCGTCTTGTCGTAAGGTCCCGTAGGTGGTCAGCAGCAAATCCACTTCATCTAAGTGGGATAATATTTGTTCCCTGCCTGACCCGGTATAAATAACGCAGCGCAAAGAAGGGGCAAAATGCTCTGCTTCAGACTGCCAATTGAAGAGCAATGATTTGGGAGCTACGACCAGCGCTGGCCCGGCCGTGGGCGCTTTCTTTTGCCAAGCCAGCAGAGCCAGCACTTGCACTGTTTTACCCAGTCCCATATCATCAGCCAAACACACCCCCAAGCCGAGGTCCCGCATAGCCATCAACCAGCCCAGGCCATCCGCCTGGTAAGACCGCAAGGTCCCTCGAAATCCCTCGGGGGGTAGCTTAGCCTGTGGCACAGCTTGTTGCCGCAGAGCGGCCGCCACGGCAGTGAATTGACCGTCGGCATCCTGCAGCCGCTCCGCCAGCAGTGCTTCCACCACCGCCGCCTGCCGGCGTTGCAGCAAGATACGCTTCGCGGAGGTCTCGCCAATTTCCGTCAGGACGGTGAATTTCTCCAACCATTCTTTTGGGAGGATGCCATAGGTGCCATCATCCAAGCGCACACAATTGGCACCACGCTGTAGAGTCTGCAGGAGCTTTGGCAAAGATATTTTTTGTCCGTTAAAATCGACCTCGCCGTTGATTTCGAACCAATCCAGGCCAGCGCCTTTGATACTGGCCTTCTTGTCGCCAGGCTTGCAGTAGGTCTTGCCGGCAGCGGTAACCAGCCAGTCTTCCATAACCAGGGTCAATACTGCGGCCTCCAGCTTCGCAGGCAACAAGCGGTAGCCGCTTACGCCCTTGCGCTCAGGGTTGAAACCCAACTCCAACAAGCGCTCCCGCAGCCGATTCTCGGCAGTAAAATCGCGTTCCAGGACTTGATTGAGGCTTTGTCCGGGCAGCCGCGCTTGTAAATCAGTATCGAGGCAACGTTTTCCCTCGTATTCGAAATTCAAGTCTGCGTGCAGTTGTTCCTTGCCGGCGAACTTGAATTCGGCAGTTTTAACAAATAGCATTCCCTTGGGCGCCGGCTGACAGATTTGGCAGCGCAGTTCTTCTGGCCAGGATGCATCCTGCGGTGTGCTGGTCAAAAACAAGCCCCGGGCTATGCCTACGGCTTCATTATAAGTCCGTGCCTGGGGCTTTTTGTTCTGCCTGGCAGCTTGCCATAATTCCAAGGCCAGTTTTTCCGCCCCAGCGAACGACAGTTGGTACAGGCAGCCGTCTGCCACTGCTACGCCACCCAGGCCTAAATAAACGATTTCCGCAAACGAAAACAGCCGCTCTGCTGTCTGCAGCGTGGCCTGGATTTCATATTGGCCGTGACTAATGTGCTCAAAAGAAAATTTCAGACTAGCGGAAAAATGCCTCGGGATGCGCAATTTATGCAACCGCCGTTTCCCGGGGAGTCTCGGCGCCCAGCGCAGATGCGCTGATTCAACCAACAGGTCAAAAAATTCCCGCAGATCTTTTTTGTGTACTGCAAAGACATTCCCTCTAGTGCCGGGCATTGCGAGGCTATGCCGGAGCAGCAAAGCCAGCATCTTGAAATCGGTGTTATCCGAGACCGTACTCCCTGATTCTGGATAAAATGGCAGATAATTGGCTTTGCCATCGGGACGATGCTGCTTCCACCACGTCTCAAGCCAGACAAAATCTTCTTCCGGACAGAGTTTCTCCTCAGCCAGGACATACAGTATTTCCGGGCTGGCCAAGGCGGGGTTTAACAGCGGTGTCACAACTACAGGCGGGCGTTCTTTGCGGGGCATAACCTGCAGCTCTCGCTGCTCAGCAGTATCGTCTTCAGGCAGCTTGGCGGGGGGAGCCCCGCGACGTGTCGGGGCGAATTGCCCTTCCAGTTGGTACCTCGGCTCCGTAGAATCTCCAACGGGCGAGTCATCATCCAGGCGAATCTTGGCTGATACGCATTTGCGCATTGCTTTCCCCAAGGTGGCTTGCCGGTTGGCCAACAATAACGCCGCCCACAGATGCGGGCAAAGTTTTCCCTCCTGAAAAGTCTTACAGCTACAACTAGGAACAAGTCGGTTGCGGGTAACCCGCCAGCCGACTTCAGCTCCACTGGCAGCCAAGATCTCTACTTGCGAAACCTCAGCACTGCCGTAGATTTCCCGAGCCAAGCCCTGACGAAACAATACCTCGCCCTGCGCCTGAACAGCCGCGGAAAAACAATGGCCGAATTTATTCAACATCTTGTCGAAAAAATATGCTGATTAACCAGATATACCTCATTTGCCCACGCTAGTAAAAATGCCTGCCCAATGCGAATTAGCTGGCAGGCTTTTTTGCCTCGGGTCAATCCTAGGAGCTACTGCAGTCGCACGATGGTCACGCCCGCGCCACCGGAGTCTTCGTAATCCTTGCCGAGATGAAAACTCGGGATATGTTTTTGCCGCCGCAACCAGGCGTGGATACCTTGCCGCAATCGGTCAGTCCCGAAACCGTGCACCACGCGCACTTCCTCCAACTGAGCCAACAGACAGGAATTCAAAAAACCATCCAGGCGCTCAATTGCCTCATCGACTCGAAGCCCCAGGAGGTTGATTTCGTGGCTAGTCGGGCCGGTGAATCGCGGTTTAATCACCTTCACTGTCGGCGCTGGATCGGGTTTATCTTCCTCGCGGGTAGGCTGCAAATCCGCTACATCCATAGTAAAATGGATACCATCGACCACCACCACAACTTTGCTGCCACGGTCATTAAAGGCGTTGATCCGACCGTGAGCGGAAAGCTTCGCCACCCAGACTTTCCGGCCAATCGCCAAAGCCTCAGGCGGCAGAGGCTGGCGGGGAGAACTGGAATGCTTGCGCCCAACCGCATAAATCTTCTGCTTATCCTCGATAAGCTTACGGGCCTTCTCAACTGCAGCGTCAACGACAGCACGATTGTCTTCCACGCCTGTCTTTCTGCCACTCTCACGAATTTCCCGCAAGGCCTTCTCGACCTCCCGACGGGCATTGGCCACGATGGTCTCGGCCTGATGGTAGGCATCGTGCAAAAGACGCTTGCGCTCTTTCCGTAGGTGCTCTTGCTGCTCTTTTAAAGTACTGCGCTCGAGTAATAATTTATCGCGCGTCTCTTTGGCCTGGGCAGAATGCGAAGACAGGCGGTGCTGCTCCGCTTCCATCGTCGCCAGCATATCCTCCAGGCGTAGATGTTCGCCAGAGAGCATCCCCTCCGCCGTCTGCAGGACTTCTGCTGGCAAGCCCAGCCGCTTGGCAATATGCAAGGCGTGACTGGCTCCAGGGCGGCCGATATCCAAGACGTATTCCGGAGTCAAAGTATCGGCGTTAAAACGCACTGCGGCATTCAGCATTTCCGGATGCTTATGGACATAGTTTTTGACCATCCCCAAATGGGTGGTCGCGATTGTCAAGGCCTTACCTTTGACCAGGGCAGTCAAAATTCCGCAGGCGATGCCCCCGCCTTCCAAGGGATCGGTGCCGGCCCCCAATTCATCCAATAGGACCAACGAGTGGCCTTTCCCCACCTGCTTGATAATGTCTGCGATATTGGCGATGTGAGCACTGAAAGTACTCAGATTCGCCTGCAACGACTGCTCGTCACCAATGTCGGCCAGTATATGCTCAAAGAGGCAAAACAAGCTTTCGTCTTCAACCGGCACTGGGAAGCCACTCTGCGCTGCCAGCGCCAACAAGCCGATGGTTTTCAAGGCCACCGTCTTGCCGCCGGTATTGGAGCCGGTGATTACCAAGGCCTGCGTCGATCTGGGCAGGTTCATATTTAGCGGCACCACAGTGCGATCCTGCCCTTGGCTGCGAAACTGGGCCAACAACAGTGGATGCCGCGCGCCCTGCAATTGCAGGTAGGGCCCAAAATTGGGCAGTTTACAACCGTAGTCTGCAGCCCAACGCGCTACCGCGGCCGCGGCATCCATTTCTGCCAGCGCCTGCTGATTGCTGCGAAAATCCGGCAAGTGGTCGCGGACCTTAGCGCTGAGCTGGGCTAAAATCCGGCGGACCTCATCGCGTTCCTGTAAGCGCACAGTAGTCAACTCATTGCCCAAGGGGAGCGTTACACTCGGCTCTACAAACAGTGTCTGCCCGCTATTGGAATGGTCGTGAATCAAACCGGAGATTGCATTCTTGGCTTCGCGCTTAACCGGAATCACAAAGCGGCCATTGCGCGAAGTCACGAACTTATCTTGCAAGACCTCGTCAAGCTCGATATTCTTCAGCAAATCCTCCAAGGAGCGCTGGATACGACGCTCTAGATTAGCAATCTCTCGGCGCAAACGCCGCAAGGCCTCGCTGGCGGAATCCAACACCGAACCATCCTGCTCCAGGCAACGTTGCAAAGCACTGCGCAACTCACCACAAGGCTGCAAAGTCTCACCCAAGCGCCACAGACACGGGAACTTCTCACTCTCGCGATCTCGCAGGAATACGGCCACTTCTCCAATCGTCTCCAACTGCGAACGGCAAGAGACTAATTCCTCACCCGGCAAAACCGCAGCACTCGGCGAGACACGTTGCAGAATTTCGCTCAGGTCCTCGGCGTGCAGCCCAGGCAGACTGCGCGGACTTTCCAATAACGCCAGCATATCGGCATACAAGCCACGTCGTGCCTGTACTTCTACTAGAGTCGTCTT
>CAZUCG010000200.1:0-5691 GCA_964619145.1 uncultured Lentisphaeraceae bacterium
ATAGATTACAATTGCGGGGAAAATTTCGTTTAGGGATTATATTAACAGCTCGGCCCTAAAGTAGTTATTCTTTTTTGCGAGGGTAGGTTCTGGCTGTTGCTGATCGCAGCCAAGTGCTTTATTGTCGGCCGGGCGGCATTTCGCTGGCATCTGGTGAATCACTGTTTCAGGAGAATTAGACTATGTTGCGTAGGATATTGCTCACTGGCGGAGCCGGTTTTATCGGTTCGGCGGTTGTGCGTTTGCTGATTAAAGACACTGACTCTGAAGTCTGCGTGCTCGACAAGTTGACCTACGCAGGCAGCCTGGCTTCGCTGGCTAGTGTGTCTGATCACCCGCGTTATAATTTTGTCCAGGCCGATATCTGTGACAAACAGGCAGTGGAGCAGGTCTTTGCTGAATTTCGCCCGACTCAGGTGATGCATTTGGCGGCCGAGACGCACGTTGACCGGTCCATCGATGGACCAGAGGCATTTCTGCAAACGAACATCTTTGGCACTTATAACCTCTTGGAAAATTCGCGACGCTATCTAGCTGAACTCTCTCCTGCTGAGCGGGAGTCATTCCGCTTCCATCATATCTCGACTGATGAAGTTTACGGCGACTTGATCGACCCGGAGGATTTTTTCCGTGAGGACACGCCTTATGCACCCAGTTCGCCGTATTCGGCCAGCAAGGCCTCCAGTGACCACCTGGTGCGGGCCTGGCAGCGCACTTATAGCCTGCCGACCTTGATCAGCAATTGTTCCAATAATTACGGGCCGTATCAATTTCCCGAGAAGCTCATACCGTTGATGATTTTGAATGCTCTGGAGGGCAAGCCCCTGCCGGTTTACGGCCGCGGCGAACAAATTCGCGATTGGTTGCAGGTCGAGGATCACGCTCGGGCGCTAGTGCTGGTGCTGACGAATGGTCAGCCTGGCCAGACTTATAACATCGGCGGGAACAGCGAAAAGAAGAATATCGAGGTCGTGCAAGAGATTTGTCAGTTGCTCGATGAATTGCAACCGCGAGCTGATCGCAAATCTTATGGCCAGCAAATGACTTTTGTCCCGGACCGGCCGGGTCACGACTTACGCTACGCCATTGATGCCAGCAAAATTCGGCGTGAGCTGGGTTGGGAGCCGCGGGAGACTTTTGCCAGCGGTCTGCACAAGACGGTGGAGTGGTATCTCGCCCATCGCCTGACTTGGTGCCAGGAAGTCCAGGAAGGCAAATATCAGCGCGAACGCCTCGGCACGCCAGCAGCGAAGAACTGAGCGATTATTGCAGTTCTTCAGCGCGCCTTATGCTGTTTTCTGCATTTTACTCTTGACAAGGGGCCAACAAGCGCTACATTTTCTCTGCGCCACTGTAGTTGTTGCAGCGCAAATTATGCCCGCCAGCCGAATGCAGTCGCACTGTGCTGCGGCCGCGATTTTTGCGGGCAATGGCAAAGCCAGCGAGGTGTTTCGCAGCTTGTTTATTGCTAAAATGAATTAAGGAGAACTATGTTTTCATTGTCATTAGGGATTTCTTTGAGTTCTGTCTTGCAGCAGATGAACTGGGAATATCTGGAATGCCTGAGCAAGACCGAGATCAAGACGTTCGAGCTGAATGCCGCGATGTTCGCCACTGATTATGACGGCGCCTTGCGGAAGGCGTTTTGGCAAATGCTGCGCGACACTGGCAAGCGGGTATTTTCCTATCACATCCCCTTCTCGCACCTCGATGATATCTCTGCCCCCGATGAACTACGGCGCCAGCGGGCGTTGTCACGCTTCCGGGCATTACTGCAGGAGGCGCAGTCCTTTCAAGCTGAGATGCTGGTGGTGCATCCCAGCACCGAGCCGGTCGATCAGAGCAAGCGCGAGCAACATACCACCCAATTGCGCAAGAGTATGCAGGAGTTGGAAGGCGAGCTGTGCAGCGCCAAGATGCGTCTGGCCTTGGAATTCCTGCCGCGCTTGTGTATGGGCAATACCCTGGCCGATATGGATCAATTCCTGGCTGGAATGAGCGATATTTTTGGAGTCTGCCAGGACGTCAACCACCTGATGGGGCAATACCAGGATATCCCCTCGATGGCCCGGACACTAAACGAAAAATTGTTCGCGCTGCACATCTCCGATTACGATGGCGTGGATGAACGCCACTGGCTGCCCGGGCAGGGCGTTATCGACTGGAAAGCATTTGTGTCTGCTTTACGAGATATCAATTACGCTGGGCCTTTTAATTATGAAATAAAAATCAATGCCGAGAAAGATATCCCCGGCCGATTGCGTGAAATCAGCGAGAACTTCGCTTGGATGCAATCGTTACTGTAACCTAGGAAGGAGCTGGGCGATGCCTGCAACCACTGCTTACGAGCCTTTTTTTTACTACTCCTGGGAGCACGTCCCGGATGTCTTGATACCCAATATCCTGGCGGAATTCCGCTACCACGGCGCGAAGAACCTCGTTTTTAGCCATATCTGGGCGACTAGGATTTTGCGTGAGCGGCAGTTCGCCAGTCGGCTTACCTTGCTGCTCAGGAAGGCCGGCCTGCAGATTGGCGCTACGCACGCGCCGCTGGGGCAGGCGTATGACTTGTGTTGTCCGGACCGTGGGCGTCGCGCCTCGCTGTTAGAGGACCACAAGCGCTCGATGGCTTATTCGGCCGATGCTGGCAGCAAGACCTACACCGTCCATATAGGCGCGTATGAGAGCGTGTACTATCAGACTCCCAACACTGTCTTGCGCCCATTCGTACTAGATTCGTTGGAGAAGCTGTTGCCGGAAGCCGAAAAGCTGGGCCTGGTGATTGCCTTGGAGAACAGCTACGAGCGTTCCAATACCCCGGAAGAGGCAGCGCAATACGTAGAGATGTTCAATTCGCCCTTTTTGGGCTGCTGTTTTGATGTCGGGCACGCGCATCTTATGGCACCAGCGCCTGGCAAAGAGCGCAGTAAGTATTTTGCCGAGATTGATTGGGCTTGGGGTGACTCATTGCAAGAATGCCCTAATGCTCTGGAACGAATGGCTCCACACATTGTCACCGTCCATTTGCACGATAATGACGGCTACAGTGATGCCCACGCCTTACCGGGACAAGGAACAATCGATTTTGCCGAATTACTGCCGCGGTTAGTGCAATGCCCGCGCTTGATTTCTTTGCAGACCGAAGTACGCAGTGTCGGCGGAAAACAACCCCTGAGCATCGGCACGCTGGTGCAGACTTTTCGGAAAATGCTTTCCGGCGGTTCTGCCCTGGTCGGTTGAGTTAATTAATTTTCAACTGCCTTAGGGCAGATATCGCCTAGTAATTAATGGCAGATAATCACGAACAGTTACTTGCAGCCTCAGCCTGCCTAGAATCTCTTTCTTTTTCGGTTGCTGGTTCATTCCCAGTGGTCGCTAAGCTGGTGCAACAGGGAGAGGTACTGCGCAAGGCGACCTCCAGCGGCAATGCCGATACCTACTTATGGCAAGACGAGCAGGGCCGGCGCTATTTTGTGAAGACGTTCGCGGGACACCCTCGCTGGGCGCGAGTCTTGATTGGCCAGAGTGTCCTGAGACGAGAATTCAAGATTTTGCAACGGCTGCAGGCAGTCGGTTTTGTCGCTGCTCCAAAACCGATTGCCTTGCTTGAGAAGGATACTCTCTTGATGGAATATTTGCCAGGACAGCGCTTAGAGAGCCGAAAATATTACCAGGCTGAAGACTTGCCTTCGCGAGATTTTTTTTCTCGTTTAGAGGCGACCCTGCTGCAGTTACACCGTCTGGGGTTCAGCCACGGGGATTTTCGTCGGGCGAACATCATCATTGCTGAAAACGAGCAACCGAAACTGGTCGATTGGTCAACTGGCATTAGTAATGACTCTAGTTGGGCGTGCTGTCTTTGGCAACGATGGATTTACAAAATGCTGAGTAATTCCGACTTGTTCTCGTTGGCGAGTATTATCGAGTCGTTTTATCCGGAATTGTTAAATCGGGAGTTGCGCTTGCACCTGCAAAAACCACCCTGGTATTTGCGGCTGGGGCGTTTCCTGCGACATAATGTTTACCGCAATGTCTTAAAGCCATAGAGCCGTAAAGACAGCTAAAAAGCCGGAGTGGTTAAATTTTCCAGAGGTAATATGAAAAATTCTTGCTGTTTTTTACTGCTGGTCTTACTCGTAACACTGGCGGGTATTTGCTCGGCAGTGCCTGTAACGCAAGCAGACAGTGTTGCACCCGCAACGCAACCAGGCAGTGCCGCACCCGCGACCCAAGCAGGCGATGCTAGCGACAGCGTTTTTGTCCTGCCAGTCGAGGGAGCTATCGATAAAGGTATGCTGATGGTCTTCCGGCGGGCTTTCCGAGAGGCTAAGGCGCTCTCGCCGAAAGCTATCATTCTGGAAATCGATACGCCAGGCGGTGGCCTGACCGAGACGCGGGAAATCATCGACTGGATTCGGGCTAGCAAGAAGCGTGGCTGTCCCGTCTATGCGTACGTCAAGCAAGATGCTTTGAGTGCAGGAGCGATGCTCTGTTTGAGCAGCACTGCGATATATATGTCGGAATCAGCCATTATCGGCAGTGCTATGCCGATTGCCTTGTCGCCACTTGGTGGCGGTGTGCAGGACCTCCCGGCCGATGTCAAGGAGAAGATGCTCTCCGCGGTGCGAGCGATGGTGGTTGGTCTGGCGCAGGAGAATGGCCACCGCGAGGACATAGCAGTGGCTATGGTCGACCCTAATCACCCAGACCTCAAAGATGGCGATAAGGTCCTCTGCCCCACCGGTCAGCTGCTGAATTTTACGGCCCGGGACGCTACCCGGATTTCGACAGTAGATGGCCGGCCGCTTCTGGCTGCCGCTATGGTCAGCTCTTTGGAGATGGTGCTCGAAGCCATTGATCTCACGGATGCCCGGGTGCAGCGTTTTCAGCCGGAGGGAGCTGATATCCTGGCTCGCTTGATAACCGCTATCGGGCCGTTATTGTTGGGCTTGGGCATTCTCGGCCTGTGGCTTGAGTTCAAGACCCCTGGCTTCGGTATCTTCGGCATCGCCGGCATCGGACTGCTGGTGGTATACTTCTTCGGGCATTACGTGGCGGGCCTGGCTGGCGCGGAAGAGATGCTCTTGGTATTGTTGGGAATTATACTGCTGGCAGTGGAGATATTCCTGATTCCTGGTTTTGGATTCACTGGAGTCGCCGGCATTATCTGTATTTTATTGGGGGCCGGCCTGGCAGTGATTCCGCAATTGCCCACAGTCACGCCGTTGCCTGAGGTGGAACCAATCTCCATCCTGACATATTTAGTGGTAGCGATGCGCTCGCTGCTGTTCACTATTATTGTCTGCTTTGGCGGTGCCTGGCTGCTGGGCCGTTACCTGCCCAAGACCAGTATTTATCAGAAGCTCATTATCGCGGGCGGCCTGGATGCCGGCCCGGGCTATGCCGGCCTGGAAGCGCAAGCCCGGCAGTCGCTGCTGGGGCAATATGGCAAGAGTTTGACAGTATTGCGCCCCGCTGGTATAATTCTGTTGGCCGGTCAGCGTGTCGATGTGGTCGCTGATGGTGAATTTATCGGCAAGGGCACCGAGGTGGAAGTAATTGCCGTCAATGGCGCCTCAGTTGTGGTCAGAGCGAAAATCGGGGAATAACCAACAACAATGATTTCGCGGTTCAATAAAATGGAACGGCTCATAATCTCGACGCCGAACATAATTTACGCGAAACAAAAAA
>CAZUCG010000201.1:0-5683 GCA_964619145.1 uncultured Lentisphaeraceae bacterium
ACCCCTGTTTACGGGATGAGAACCCGTTGTCCTAGCCGCTAGACGATGGGAACAGCTCTGTGTCAACAATTATACTATACCAATAGTTCGCTAAAAGTCAAACTAATTGCCCGGCAATTTGTCTTTTAGCCAGCAAGAATTACATTAGGAAAACAGTTTTTTTCAGCATCGAAGATTTACAGAAGGCCATTTTATGAATTTCATCCCCAAAAGCAAAGTCCCTGGGCGCTTAAAAATCTACCTCTTGACCGATATGGAAGGCGTTTGCGGAGTCACAGACTTCCAAGATTACTGCACTAAAGACGGCATCTTCCGCGACCTCGGCCGAAAATTACTGACCGAGGAAGTCAATGCCGCAGTGCGCGGCTTCTTCGCCGGCGGTGCGGGTGAAATAGTAGTCAGCGATGGGCACGGCGGTGGCGGCTGGATCGCGCCAGATTTGCTCGACGACCGGGCTAAGTTGCAATGCGGCGGCAGCGACGTTAGTTGGGATGACATCTTCAATGACTATGACGCCCTGGCTTTCGTGGGACAGCATCCCAAGGCAGGCACGCCATACGGCCATTTTTCCCACACCCAGACTGGCGAATGCATCGACTTCCGAGTCAATGGACTATCTATCGGCGAATTCGGACAATATGCACTAATCGCGATGCAACACCAAGTGCCCGTAATCTTCGCCTCTGGCTGCGAGGCACTGGCAAAAGAAGCGCAGGAGATGATTTCCGGCATCGTGGCCGTCGGCGTCAAACGCGGGACCTGCCCTGCCCCGCCTCCAGCCAGCCAGGCGTTACGCAGCGGCTTGGGCCTGGGCCAGAAAGGCGCCATCCATCTCTCACCGGCAGCTGCCCGCGCCTTGCTTGAGCGCAGTGCGAGTGAAGCCGCCCGCCGAGTTAGCACCTATGGCAATGAATACTCCTGCCTGGATTTGCAACCGCCGTACTCGTGTGAGGCAGAATACCGCGACTCATCAGCCAAAATCACCGAGTTATTCGGGCGTTTCATCCCCGCCAGGACCATCAAGACCGGCGAATTCGAACGCCTCGGCGATGCCTTCCAGGAATTCTATCGCCTGGAGTGGCTTGATCCGGGTAAACAGAAAAAATAAATGCCCCAAATTCCGTTTATTACGCTCGGCGGGTCTGCTTATTCTCGATTACTCAAGGTTTCAAGAGCATCCGCCCCCAGCGTTCAATATCGTGAAAACTGCGCCCCGCTACTGGCGCCCATTGATAATAATTTTCATCTACAGCGGGTTCCAGGGCCCGATGACGGGCGAAATTCACCGGCACTCCTTCTGCTGCCAACTGCCCTAGGTCTTTCTTAGGTAAGGTCAGGACGACTTGCCAAAAATCCTGTCCGACCTCGCACTTAACCGTAGCAGAGCTATTCCAGCTTAAGGCGATGCCTTTTTTATTGCTTGCCATCCGCGAATCATAGAGGGCGCCATTGGCATTGACAATAAAATGGCAGTAGTTGACCCTGTCCCCACTAGGATTGATTAACACTTCCACACAGGAATCAAGATAGATATCCTGCTCATCTCTTCGCTGTGCTTTTCTGACCATCTGTTCAATCGCAGGCTCTTGGCAATGGAAAGTAATCAGCAACGCCTCCGGGGTATCAGCTATCTTCACCAGCGTCTGGACTTCCGTGATTTTACCCTTGAAAGGGCGTAATTGCACTTCACCAGGCACGGAGACTTTCCAGGCAGCAATCGCCGCCAACGCCTGGGCGTGCTGCTCCGCTTGGGCGTAAAGCGGCCCAAAAAGTTTTTCTCGTATAAAGCGGACGCGTTTTAGTGCCTGAGGATTATCGGCCGTCAGTCTCTCGGCCTGGTCCAGCTTGGTGTTGAAATCCTGCAAGAGCTGCGGCGAATAGATTTGTGACCACAACTCTAGGTCAGTCGGCAACTTCGCGACCGGCCCCAGCGAGCTATCGATAGTAGAGCCGACAATGCGCTTGGTCCAGAGCTCCTCCATCGTGCGGAACATCTCCTGAAATAGCGCTGCTGCCTGCCCGTACATCAATTGGTAATGCTCAGCTAAAATGGCTTTGCTGTCGGCATTCAAGTCCCAGCTGATCTTGGCATAGACATAATAAGACAGATAATTGAAGATAAAGTAATCCGTCTCAGATTCCAAAAAAGAACCGAAGATATATTTTTTGCGCTCGCGGAAATATTTCCCTATCGTCTCAGGAATCATAACTGGGATGCCTTTAAATGCGGCTTTAGCCATATGCTTGCCTGGGTAAGTCCACAAAGCGACTTTCATACCCGTCTTCTCGCACCAGCGACGCAATAAGGCATCCTCTTCAGCATTCTCCTGCTTGTCGGCACCTAGCCCCTTGACCGCCAATTGGACCAGGACGTTGGCCGGCAAATCTATATCAGGCACATTTTTGCCTACTCCATAAGCCATCTGAGTCACGAAGCCCTCGACACCGGCCAACTCAATCTTCCTGGCGATATCGGCAGTAAAGCCCCAGAGGGCGTTGTTCAATTTGCGCAATTCCTCTGCCGTCCAATCTGCATAGAGCCGTCCACCCCGCGCTGTAGGCGCGCATTTATCGCAATGACACCAGTAGAGATAGTCATTGGGCATAACACAGAAGAACCCGGGCGTGGCAACATTCAGAGACCAGCACTGCAGGCCGCGCTGTTGCGCGGCCGCCAAGCGCTCGGCGGCGTCCCTGGCGCTCAAGTAATCCTTGGCATCTTGAAAAACCACCTCGCGAATGCCGCTGTTCAAGCACAGCTGTTCGGAATGCGGAGTCGTGCTAATAGTTCCATCCATCCGCCGACCATCCGCCGTCAAGGCGAAATACTCGGGCTGGGTTTTCCCAAAGCGGCGGGGAAAATCGAGATATGCCAAGCCGTGACTGAAGGATATTGAGCGCTCTTCCAAGCGCAAGCGCAAGAGATTCAAGTTATTGGCCTGCACGCCGTTATACGTCTGATCATCATACCAACGACAGCCATTGCCATTGTAGTATTTGCGCATCGTACAATCAGGACCGTCCACAATGGCGATCGATTTCGGCAGGTAAAGTGCGTCTTTTTCCGGGATGATAGTCCCGAATTCGCCGGGGAAATAGAAACGTGCGCCAGCGAAGCGCTCCAAGAAGTCATAGACTGCCGAAAGCGTCCCTCGCAGATAGTGCTGCCCCCAGCTGTTCTGGCTCGGATAACTATCCTCAGCATCACGGCCAGCCAAGAAAATTCTATTCCCGCAGCGATGGATATAATATCCCTCATCTGGCAAACAATCGAGATTCAAGCCGGCTTCCTTGAGCAATGCGTTATTGCCTAGGATCAACGACACGTCTTCGTTGCCGATGCTTTTCTGGACCGGCACCTGACAGCCGGTCGCCTGCTCCAAAATGGCCTGTAACTCAGCCGCAGCGAACTCCAGCAAGCGCGTGCTCTCCGGCAACACGACCGCCAATTTCCGCACTGCTGTTGGCTTGCCGGAAACGGCGATCCGTCGGCTGTAATAATCATCCGAGGCACAAGACAGTAGTAACAAGCCCGCGGTCAACAACAAAAGCATTCTCAGGAATTTCATTACTTTCTCCCTCTGGATAAATGAAAAATCAATAGCCTTTCAACTGGACATTGTCGGAAATCTCTTGATACCCGGATGGCTCCAGAGAAAAAGAGCCTCGACCACCACTGAGACGCGGCAGAGCTTTGCCAAAGCCAAACATCTCCGCCAGAGGCACTTCACAAATAATTTTGCGAATTTGCCCCAACTGCCGGATATCGCGGATAATCGTCCGCCGGGGTTGCAAGTACATACTGATTTCACCGATCGTGTCTTCAGGCGCCAGGATTTCCAGATTCATCAATGGCTCCAGAACAACTGTCCCGACATTCTGGAAAGCCTGGTTGATGGCCTCCAACACTGCACCAGCAACGATGCCAGGCGTAGTCGTCTCCTGATTGAATTTCAGTTGGGTAATTTCGGCTTGGACGTAAATCATCGGATAACCCTTCAAGCCACCGGTGCGCAGGCCGTCGTTCAAGGCTTGTTCTGCTGCCGCCAGCAAAGATTTAGGGATACTGCTATCACGCGTGGCATTGCGAATAATAAAAGTCTCGCCGCCTTTAGGCAAGGCTGAAAACTTAATTGCGACCTCGGCGTAAAGCGGAGTATCGCCCAAGACTTTGTTAAAGACCACGTGTGTCGCAGTCTCGCCCGACAGCGTCTCGCGATAAGCGACGCGCGGCTCACCAGCTCGGATTTCGACCCCAAAGTCGGTCAACACCCGTTTCAGGCTGACTTCCAAATGCAGCTCGCCCATACCTGAGACCAGTCGTTGGCCAGTATCCTCGGCAGTAGAACGCTTGAGAGTCTGATCCTCACGACAAAGCATATTCAAGGCCTCGTCGAGTTTGTCTTTGTCTTTGCTCAGGCGAGGCTCAACTACCATCGAGATTACCGGATCGGGGAAGGCGATTTTTTCGAAAGCCAACACTCTGCGCGACTCGCAGAGTGTATCACCAATACCGCAGTCCTTCAATCCCGCCATACCCACTATATCACCGGGGCCGGCACTGTCAATCTGCTCCGTGCTTTTGGCATAGACCTTGAATAACTGACGCGTGCGGACCTTCGCTTGAGTGCGCGAGTTAATTAACTGCATATTGGGCAGCAGGGTCCCCGAATAAATACGCAGGTAGAATAAATCTGCAGTGCTGGAAGCATTAATCTTGAAAATAAAACCCGCCAGCGGCGCTTTGGGGTCGGGCTCTACCGCGACCTCTTCACCAGTCTTAACTGAGAATGCCCGATGGGCAGTTATATCCATCGGCGAAGGCAGATAATCCACGACGCCATCTCCTAGAGGCTGGATGCCAAGATTGCGCTTGGCGCTGCCAAGGAACACCGGCACCAACTGCCGAGCAATAGTCAAACGACGAATTTCCCGGCGCAGGAGCTCAAGATCAGGTGTCTCGCCTTCCAAATACAGCATCGCGACCGAATCAGAAAAATTCGCGACCTTCTCCACCAGTTGTTCAAAGGCGGCTTGACGGACCGCCTGCAAATCCTCCGGCAGAGCCTGGCGGGCGACCAGCTCATTATTATCGCCACTGAAGACAATCTGCTCGCCGGTCAGCACATCAATCATACCAGCGAACGTACTCTCCTCGCCAATCGGTAATTGCAGCGGCAAGGCGCAATTCGAGAATTTCTCGTTGATTTGGGCGATAGTATTTTCGAATGACGCGCCAATACGGTCCATTTTATTGACGAAAGCTATTTTCGGCACCTGGCAGTTATCTGCTTGCCGCCAGACCTTTTCGCTTTGGGCCTCGACGCCCTCTACCGCACTGAAGATCACCACCGCGCCATCGATAGCCCGCAAAGAGCGCTCGACTTCAGCAGTGAAGTCGATATGTCCGGGCGTATCGATTAAATGGAACTCAAAATCATTCCACGGCAAGGTGGCGGTCGCAGCGGCAATAGTGATGCCGCGGGCGCGTTCGTCCGGCAAGAAATCCATCACCGTGGTGCCGTCATCGATATTCCCGTAACGGTGAGTCAGTCCCGAATAATAAAGCAGTCCTTCAGTGGTACTAGTCTTGCCTGCATCAATATGAGCGATGATGCTGATATTACGTATCTTTTCTCGCGTAAGCATATAATTTCCTTGCATTGCACTATCTTTCAGGAGC
>CAZUCG010000202.1:0-5672 GCA_964619145.1 uncultured Lentisphaeraceae bacterium
AGTATCTCAGCAACTACCGGCATTTCTGGCTGCCAGGGATGAATTATTATGACACCTTTGTAGCGCCGCGCTTTCAAGAATACACTTTTCCGATCGAAATTACAAATAAGCGCTTACTTATCAACTGGCGCTATATGCCGATCAACGCGCTGATTCTTTATCCCCAGGATCAGGAAGCCGCTGTAGCCCAAGAAATATCGCATTTACAGGCCCGGCGAAAACGCGATGCGGTGATTAATATCCTGCCTGGTCCGGTTGAAGAATCCATTTCCGCCACTCCGGAAGAGACAGCACGAGGCTTTATGCTGTTCCGACGTAGTGCCAATGAGCAAGTCTTCCCCAGTAGCCGCCCACAAGAAAATGAACGCCTGAAAAATTTAGTCAGCTTCGCCACTGCTGGGGAAATGGCGACCGTGAATTTCTCACTCTATCCCTTGCAGGACTTGGGTGAAATCAGCGTTTTGGCCAGCGACTTAAGCTCGGGCGCGGAAGTCATTCCGGCCGCGGTGGCCGATGTCCGAGTCGTGCGCTATCTGCATCGCCGGATGGGCGTCGGCACTTTTCAAATTGCGCCGTTCTTGCTTGACAAACGCGAAAAACTCACTGTCGGTAAAGACACGACTTGGAGCTGGTTTGTGCAAGTGAGCGTCCCGCAAAACACCAAGGCCGGGACCTACAGCGGCGAAGTTTTGCTCCTCTCAGCAGCGAGCAAGAAGACTTTAGCTACGATTCCAATTGAAATCAAGGTCTTGCCTTTCTCCTTGGAGCCCTTGCCCATCCTGCAGGGATATTACTATTTCCCGACCGAGCCCTGGTATTCTACTTTCTGGGCCGCTAATCTGGTCGGGCAGCGCTATAACCGCGACCCAGAAGTTTTAAGCTTGATTGAAGAGAACGAACGCCGTGATATGAATTTTATGAAATCCCTCGGTTTGAATAGTATCGCTTTTGGCGACGATATGCGTTCTGACCTGGAAATCGTCGAGGGCGAAATCAAGTTCTCTGAGCACAATCGTTTCCTCTGGTGGATGGACATCTACGCCAGCGAGGGCTTCAAGGCAATGCCGTTTTACGGCTTCGGCTCCATCGGTTGCGGCAGCGGCATCGGCTGGTTGGACCGAAACAACCCAGCTCTGAAAGAGCAGTTCTCGCCTGAGTGGAGCAAAGCCTATCAGAGCCTGATTCGCGAAGGTATGCGCATCCAGAAAGAGCGCGACTGGCCGGAGATTCTATGGTACACCAGCGACGAACGCAGCAACCACCGGGAGACAGGTGCTCAGGAAGGCCTGAAACTGGCTCAGCTGGTGCGTGGAGTTCCTGGTGCCACCAACATCGCCTCAATGAATGGCCCTTGGGAGCACATTATGGTCCCGGCCCTGGATATCTCGATGCCCAACATCGCTTTCCCGATTACAGAAGAAACCGTGCAAATGATCCACGACAACAACTCCAAGCTCTGGCTCTACAACTGCGGTTCAGAGCGCTTGACCCTAGGGCTCTACCCCTGGCGCGTCAAGGCTGGTGGGCGCTATCAATGGCATTACCGCAGCAGCAGCGGCGAACAGTGGGACGACGGCGTGTTAAGCGGTTGTATGAAATACGCCATCAGCTTTAACAGCCCCGAGGGAGTTATACCAGCCCTTGGTGCTCAGACAGTCCGGGAAGCCATCTATGACCACCGCTACGTGGTGACGCTGGAAAAAGCCATTCAGACAGCAGAGAAAAAGTTACCCTCCGGGCAACAGGGCAAATTAGCGGATGCAATACGCAAAAGCAAAGACTACATCGCTTTTCTGACCAAGCGTGTGCCGGTTGATGCGCGTGAAGTCATCGGCTTTAACATCGACCCACGTGCCGCCGGTGCCGCCATCGGCGGTGAATTCCGTAACACTGATAACCTGGACCGTGTACGCTGGGCGATGGCGCAGCTGATCCAAGAATTGCAAGGAGAATAACCACAATGCACAAACACCACTTCTTAGCGCTATTGACTTTTCTTTTACCCTTTGCTATCCTTGCTCAGGACTTACCTACTGCCCAGGCCATCCGGCAGAGTGGCCCTTTAACCATCGATGGTCAGCTGACCGAGCCGGCCTGGGAAAATGCCCCCAAACAAAAGGGCGTCCTGCCATTGGGCAAACGCGAGACTCCACAGGACACTGAATTCCGGGTCTTGTTTGACGACGAGTCGATAACGATCGGTATCGAATGCTGGGAAAAAGAGATGGCTAAAGTTGGCACGCGCGCGACCAGCCGCGACCAGGGTAGTGTCTGCTCAGATGATTCCGTAGAGCTGTTTCTGGTTCCTGGCAATGGCTATTATTACCAGATTGCGGTCAACACCATCGGTTATGTCTATGATGGTCGCAGCTTTTGCGACCCAGAACAGCAAAAACTCAGCGAACGCGGCCCATTGTTGTGGGATAACGCCAGTGAAATCGCGGTTTGGCGCGGCAAGGACCGTTGGTCGGTTGAGATACGGGTCTTTTACGCCTCTTTAGATGGTGCCTTGGGCTTCTCTTCGCCGTGGCGATTAAATGTCTGCCGGACGGAATCGCGCTTCGGTTACGCGGCCTGGGCCCCGGTTAAAAAAGGCTACCACGACCTTGCCTACTTCGGCTACTTGGACGGCTTGGAACTGCCTACGGACCGTTTTACCCTGAATGCCACCAACCTTAAGTTCCCGGAAATTCTATTAGGCAAGAGCGACCTAAAGTTAAGCATTCCGGCTCTGCGCGATGGTCAGGAATTCCGAATTCTCTCGTCACTGCGCGAATGGGCCCCTGGGGCATTGCCAGCGCGCACTGCGCTGCCAGGTACTTTTGTCAGTAAGGATGGCCAATTAGCCGTCGAGCTCTCTTTTGCTGTTCAGAACCCTAAGCCGCTGCAGGAATTAGTGTTGGAATGCCAAGACCAGAAATCTGGCGCTAAGGTTCTTATGGCCACGCACTTGTTTCGGGTGCCAGAGCCTTTTGCGGTCACCCCGCGTTGGACTGTCTTTTTCGGTAGTGAAAAAGAAATTCTGCTCGACAACACCATCCAGGTTAGTCCCTTGTCGGCCAAGGGCACACTTCGGGTCGACGTCTTCGGACAAAGCCAGGATCAGCCACAACTGCAAATCACCCGTGACATCCAGCAGCCCGGTCCTCTTCTCTTGGGGCTCCCGCTGTCGCGCTTGCCGTGGGATGGCTGCTACCGGGCAGTGCTAACGTTACTCTGCGATGGCGGTAAATCCGAATTCAGCAAAGAAGTGTCGTTTTTTAAAATCGACGCGCCCTTGTATTAAACATTGCTGACTACGCAATAGAGATTCCTTTAGTACCCTTAACTTCATTTCTAATCAGAATCATATACTATGCCCCCCACTGAAAAAGGGCCGGTAGTTTTATCGGCCCTGCAATTGCAAATCCAAATAGCTAGCAATATTCTAGTCGATAATCAGGATTTTTTGCTACACGAAAATGAACGCATCGGCCTGGTCGGACGCAACGGAGCAGGAAAATCTACCTTCTTGAGAGTTCTGGCTGGACAAGAGCATTTTTTTACCGGCAGCATAAATCGTCGCAAAAATCTGCGTTCGGCTTTCCTGACTCAGGAAGTCGATTTACAGCCTACCTTAAGCGTCCGGGAGAATATCTTAGCTGGTGCTTCTGAGACGATTGCGCTGCTGCACGAATACGAGCACGGCGTAGTCGGCAGTCGCCTTGAGGAACTGGAACGGGAAATTGCCATTCGTGATGGTTGGAACCTTGAAACTAGGATGCTTGAATTGCAGACTTCCTTGGCTGCGCCTGCTCTTGAGCGCTTGGCAGGAGAATTATCGGGTGGTGAAAAACGCCGGGTCGCCCTCTGCCGCGCTCTAGTCGATATGCCAGAGCTGCTGATGCTTGATGAACCCACCAACCACCTCGATACTGATAGCATTGAATGGCTGGAAAATTATTTAAACCGTTACCGCGGCACCTGCTTATATGTCACCCACGACCGTTATTTCCTGGACCGGACCTGCACTCGCATCCTGGAACTCGCCAATGCCAAGCTCTATTCCTACCCAGGCAGTTACGGCGATTTTCTGCGCCAGAAAGCAGAACATATCCTCGCGGCTGAGAGCCAAGAAGAGAGACGCCTCTCTTTTATTCGCCGGGAAATTGACTGGGTCCGCCGTGGGCCTAAGGCCCGCGGGACTAAGTCCAAGAGCCGCCTACAGCGTTATGAGGATGCGGTCAACACTGAGGCCTTGAAGCGTGAGGACGACGTGGAACTGCTGATACCTCCAGCCGAAAAGTTGGGCAATATCGTTGTTTCCCTTGACAACGTCACCTTGGTTCGAGATGACCGAGTGCTAATGCGCGACTTCTCTCTGGAGTTCCAGCCCGGGATGCGCCTAGGCATAGTTGGTCGCAATGGTTTAGGCAAGACTAGTTTCTTGAAAATGATTTTAGGCGAATTATCGCCCAGCAGCGGCGTGGTCAAGATTGGCGAACGCACGCAGATTAACTACGCTGACCAGCATCGAGCGAACCTGAATGACGATATGACGGTGTATGAGGATGTCGGCGAAGGCAACGATTTCGTTATGTTTGCTGATCGCAAGGTCAATATCTGGACATACTTGAAGCGCTTTCTTTTCCAGGACGATGAGATCAACACCCTGGTGGGGCGGCTGTCCGGTGGTGAGCGCAATCGGCTGGTCTTGGCCAAAGTCTTGAAACGCGGCGGGAACTTCCTGATGCTGGATGAGCCCACTAACGACCTCGACTTGGCTACGTTAAGGGTCTTGGAAGAGGCCTTGGTAGATTTCGCCGGTTGCGTTATTGTGGTCAGCCACGACCGGTTTTTTCTCAATCGCGTCTGCACTGACATCTTAGCTTTTGAGGATCAAGCCAGTGTGGTTTATCAACCCGGCAATTATAGCTATTATGAGCAAAAACGCGCTGAGCAACGACAATCCCAACTGCCCAGCCAGGACTCAGCCGTATCGCCTACGCCAATAGCGTCTCGCACAGAGGAGAAGAGACGCAAAAAATTGACTTGGGCCGAAAAAAATGAATTAGCAGGTATCGAGTCTGCGATTCTCGCAGCCGAGCAATCTGTCACCGACTGTGAGACTCTTTTTAGCCAGCCCGATTTCCACCTCCGCTATGGCCGCGATTTGCCTGAGCTCACCGACAAGCTAGCGACTGCGAAGTCTGAAGTAGAGAGGCTATATGCCCGCTGGGCAGAGCTGGAAGAGCGTAATTCCAGCGACTAAGACCCGTTTAGTCAGCCTGCGGCAAGAAGCAGGCTCTGTTGTAACTTCAGTATAATATAAATAACTATCACGATATTCTGCCTTGCAGTAGCAGCCACTAAAAAATGCAGCAGGCTCATATCTCTTGGATATTCTGGACATCCTTGTCGTCCATTTTTGAGCGATTCTCAAAACGAGTAAATTGCGGAAAGAAGAGCAGGCTTTGCACTCCGGTAGCGCCGTTACGGTTCTTGGCGACGATCAACTCCGCTTCCAGGCCCTCAGTAGCATCTTCGCCCTGCTGGTACTGCTTTTCCCGCTCACGATGCAAGAGTGTAACCACGTCCGCATGCTGCTCAATAGCACCCGACTCACGCAAGTTGCTTATCTTCGGCCGCTCATTGTGCTCAGCCTGACGAGTCAACTAATACATAACGACAAT
>CAZUCG010000203.1:0-5639 GCA_964619145.1 uncultured Lentisphaeraceae bacterium
TGGACATTTGTCCACTCCAGGTTTTCGTGTTTTTCGTGGACTAAATCACTTTTGCCTTTTCGAGCTTTAGAGGCAGCACAAAAAAGATAAAAATCAATATAGGAACTTGCTTTTCATTGAAAAAGCTGTATTTTCTATTAGTGACCCAGTTACCCACTTTTGAGACTTCAACCTATATTTTTTCTCATTACAACGACGAGGTAAGAAAAAATGAACAATTCGCACTGCAAGACTCGCGTCTACGCTTATTGTCTTCTCCTTAAACGGCCTTCTACAGCTAGCGCCCTTAGCCGGCCTTTCACCTTGATCGAATTACTGGTGGTCATCGCCATCATTGCTATCCTGGCCTCAATGCTGTTGCCTGCTTTGCAGCAAGCGCGGGCTTCAGCGCAAGGCATCAAGTGCCTGAATAATCTTCGGCAGATCGCCTCTGCCGCCTCACAGTATTCTGATGACAACAATGTCTGGCGAGTCGTCTATATGCGCGGCTCGGTCCAATGGCGGACTTTACTAACTGAGGGCGAATACCTGCCGCGAAACACTATTGACAATGACCCCAGCCGCAACCCCACTTCGCCGATAGACGTCTGCCCCGCCGAGGCACGCTGGTATCGGAATGCTTCCAACAAAGAGACGAATTTTGCCGGTTGTCACTACGGGATGAATTACTGTTTGTCGAAAACTGCTGAGACCACGAACGCCAGCGTCCTTTCTCTGGCTTGGCCTTGCGATATGGATATCCCGCAGCCGAGCCGTACGATGTATTATGCAGATAAGGCCCCCGGCGGCAAGAACACCTACTACAGCTACTATGACGGCACTACTCGAGTTGGCAGTAACTCGTACGTCCCGCCCAGCCATTACCGCCATAAGCAGAAGATCAATTCCGTCTATCTGGACCTGCACGCCTCGTCTGGCGGATGTCTTGAAATCCCCAACGAGTATTCTTACACCCTGGCGGGCAAAACTGTGAGCATATTAGGGACATATTATTTTTTGCGCTTTGACTGGCGCATCGGCAGAAATTGGCGTAATGAATAAGGGAATCAATGAAGACGAAAATCGTATTATTGTCGCTTCTGGCTGGCTTGTGTGCTGTTGCCGCCACCTTGGAACAAGTCGGCGAGGTCTATCGTTTAAGCACTGCTGAGCTGATTGTCGAAGTCTCAGCCGCAATCGGCGGCAAGGTCACGAGAGTACTAGACCGGCAAAGCGGCACTGAACTGACCCAGGCTTTCCCATATCAGCAGGCGCCAGCCGGCAGTGGGATATTTGCCGACCGCTTGTGGCCGCTGAAAGGCGGCGCGGCGCGGCACTATGAGCGCGAGCCATACGCGGTAAAATCTAGCCGCGCAGACCAAGACAGCGCAGAAATCGTGCTATCGTGCAATTCCAAGCCGCTGCTGATTGAAAAAAGCATCAGCATCCGCGAGGGCGAGCGGAAAATCTACGCTCGTTACGCACTGAGCAACCCCACTGAGCAGGATTTCGTCGGCCGCTTTTGGTCAAGCAACGTCCTGGCACCAGCAGGCGACACCTGGCAAATCCGACTGCCGACTGGTAAATGCGGCGAGTCGATAAAAAAGTTCGGTGACGAGCAAGAGACACTCTTGACGCACGACCTCAAAACGCCGCAAGGCGGCAATTATTTCGTCAGCGAGGCAAAGCAGGATTTTGCTGCCGTGTATTCTACTGCCGGTGGTGCGGCTCTGCTGGCGCCATACGAATTACTGGATTGCTTTTACTGCCATATCCCTGCCGCCGGCGGCACCCAACTGCCCACCCTGGAGTGGATGAGCACACCGCTGCTGGTCCGACCGCTGACTATCGGCCAGGCCGATGCCGTCAACCATCCGGAGCTGGCCGACCCCTTGCAAGACTATATCGTGCGCTTCGAAACCGCCATTGTGCCGTTTGAGCAATTCGATTTTGCCACTTTTCGTCCATTACCGACGACAGCAAAACTGACCCGCTTTATGCCAGTCCTGGAAATTGTCCCGCCGCATTTTGATTATGCCTCCCCGGCAGTGCCATTCTTTAGCCAGCAAAAAGAGAGGCCGCTGCTCATCACTGTATGTGACTCAGTAATCTCAGCGGAATTTTTTGATTTCACCCGTCGTTTCAACTGCGAGAGCGAGGCCGTTGAGGGCTGGCGGATGCACAGCAAAGGCGAGACTACCTACGCTGGCTGGAATGTCCCCGAACCAGAGGCGATGCTGGCTAAGCAGTTAGCTCGCAAACCCCAGGTCGTGATTCTGCCCGGCACCTTCGAAACCGCCATTCCTGAAGATTCGCGTGATGCATTGGTGCAGCTAGTCCAAGCTGGCGAGACGACGGTGATTTATGTCTCTGATAGCTCGCGCCGCTTCCCATCCCTGCTAAAAGGCAAAGGAGAACTTGTGCCAGCTAAGTTATTGCGCGGCATCCCCTTGGACGTGCAGGCCAGAGAATTCAGGCTTGGCAAAGGCAAGGTCTTTTGGGTGCCTTTCCGATTGCATCGCAACCAGCGAGTCTGGGCGCGGCAGAACTTGCTTTTGCCAGTGCCGGAGAGCTCGACGCCCATCAATCAGGAATACTACTACGCCTTCTATGGACGGTTGCTCCGCTATGCACTTGGCTATCCGAGCCCTGCTCAAATCTCGCAGGCCGAGCTGGTTGGCGACACATTGCAAGTCAGCATCGACTCTACAGTCGCCGCTCCAGCAGAGCTCTCCGGACAGAAATTCACCCTTACTGCCGGCCAGAACAGCGTTACTGTTCCGGTGGACCGCAGTGGCCTGAATGGCTTGCGGGACATCTTCCTGATTCTCAATGTCTCTGGTCACACGTCTGATATTTTTATCGCCCAGGTGCCTGTGCGCCACGCGGCCACATTAAGTGACTTACAAAGTGATAAATATGCCCACGAACCAGACGAAAGCGTGCAAGGCACAGTCACGGTCTCAGGTCAGGGCGAACTGCAGTTCACCCTGAGCGACGCAGTAGGGAGAATCTTGGCCCTGCAAGAATTTCCTGCCGCTACTGGCAAGATCGCTTTTGCGCTAAAACCAGAATTTTCTGCTGTGAATTCGTATCTACTGCTCGCAGCTGAACTACGGCAAAACGGGACCTTGCTGGACCGACAAACCTGCGTACTAAGCCGACGCGTATCGGACGACAGCAAGCTGCGCTTCGTGCTGTGGGACAATTCTGATACTTCGCCGAACGCCGACTTACGCCATCAGAGCATTGCCGAGATCGGCTTTACCCATATTCTGGGTGGGCAATCACACTCACTCAGCGCATTCGACACCCGTTATGGTGCCGAAATGATCCTGAAATACGGCTCCCATTATATGGCCAATACCCTACACCGATTTTTCCAAAATGCGATTGCCAAGGAGAGCCAGCTTCGTAATCCTTGCCTGCGTGATCCGGCCGGACTGGCAGAGATCAGAAAAAAGGTCAATGCAGCAGTCACTAATCACAGTGGTAACTTCCCGGTATTCTATTATTCGGCCGATGAAAACAGCTTGGGCTGGCACGACACACCGCACGACTACTGCCGATCGATACACTGCTTGGCGGCTTTCCGCAAGAGGGTGCAAAAAAAATATCCCAGCTTGGAACAGCTGAATGCTTTATGGAAAACAAATTTCGCATCTTGGGATGCAGTCGTACCGCTGTTGCTAGACGAGGCGAAAGAAAGAGGAAATTTTGCGTCTTGGCTTGAACACCGACGGTTTATGCTCGGCGCACTCGATGACGGCGTCGAGGCGGTTTTTCAGGAATTACGCAAAGTCGATCCCCAGGGCAGGCTCGCGCATTCTGGCCAAGGTCTGACCAGAGTCAATGACTGCTGGGACTGGCGGGTGATGTTGCGCCATTACAGCCTCTCCGGGCTATATGGCCGCAATAGCGGCTTGCCGGACTTGGTGCGCACTTTACAGCCCGGCTATCCGGCCGGAATGTGGAACGGCTATGGCCTACCGCTGGCAACCATCCGCAGCAACTGCTGGAACGACTTGACCAGCGGTCTATTCGCTCCAGCTTACTGGTACGACCAGTACTTCTATCGCCGCGGAGATAGCCGCCTCAATGCTACTGGTTTACACCTGCAACAGCTGATCACCGAGGTCAATGCCTCTGGCATCGACCCGCTGTGCACGGAAGGCACTCGCGCCACCTCGCCCTTTACGCTGATATATTCGCCTGACTGCTTGATGGCCGCGGTCATCACCGGTTGCAACAGCGTCATTAGTTCACAAGCCTACAGCAACAATTTCAATGGCTGGGCCCAGATGCTACGGGCCGCCGGCTATCCTGCACCACAAGCTGTAGGCGACGACCTGATCGCAGCGCTGTCACCCGCAACTCATCCTGTAGTAATTCTGCCGCTGTTGCAATTACTGAGCGACGACGCTGTCGCCACCCTAGAAAAATACGTCGCCGACGGCGGTGTACTGGTCATTGATGCCCAAGCAGGCGTCTTCGATGATTTCGGCCAGCTACGAGCCGAGAATCCACTACTGCGGTTGGCTGGCGTAAGCGTACCAATAGCCACCGGCTCTGGCAGCGGTGCGGTCGAGTACAAGGGGCAGGTGTTGCGATTGACGCCAACTGGTGCCGTGGCCAACCCCAACACTAACAGCACCCAAACCCTGGGGGCGATAGTAAGCAAATCCCCGGCCGCAGATTTTGCCGGCATCAAGGTCGGTGCGGTCAACAAGAAATCCAGCGGGGCATTCTTTCTAAGGCAGCCCGGCAAGGGCAAGGTACTATACCTGAACGCCATCCTCGATGGCTTCGGGCTACAGCAGAGCGACCTCGGAGCAACTCAACCAATCTTGAGCGCCTTCCGGGAATTATTCACCAGCCTGGGCTTCCAGCCAGTCAATAACGCCGCACCAGGAGTGAATTTCGCGGAGTACCGCTATGGCGATTTCCGAACGCTGCTATTCGTCCGCGGAGCAGGTGAAGCGACAGTGTCGGTCAGCAGCGTCCTCGGCGAATCTTACCACCTTTACGACACGCTAGCACACCGCTATCTCGGGCAGGCCCAAACAGCCAATTGCGAACTGACTGCCGATGCAGTGCGGATGTTGGTGGCCAGTCCGCAAAAGCTTGAGGCGATGCGATGCCAGGCGACTTTCAATGGCCGCCACATCGAGCTGGCAGTGCAGCAGACGCCTGGCTCGGCACTACGGGTGGAGTTCTTTCATAATGAACAGCCAGTGCGCTCGCTGGCGAAAAGCCTCGCCTTCCAGAAAGACGGCCGTTGGCAATTCGACCTCGGCTTAAAGCCGGCCGGCGACTGGCGTATCAGCGTGCTGAATGTCCTCAACGGCGAGACCTATAGCCAGATGTGGTCACTGAAATGAAAACTGCATTTTGGCTATTATCCTTTTTGCTCTTAGGGTCTGTACTAGCGGAGGGAGTCACCTATTCGCGGCTTGATTTTCGGGCGGATGAGGCCTCTCGGCAGAAATTCCTGTCTCAGCCGGTAACCTGGTGGGGGCAACGCAAGTATCCGGTTAAGCCTGATGAGCGTGGGGCAGTGCTGACCCTGGCAAATACGCGAGTAAAATACGCATTTATGCTGTTCGGGCGGGAAGAAGCCAACGGTGCCTGGCATCCAGCAGTCGGGATGCCTAAGCCCT
>CAZUCG010000204.1:0-5638 GCA_964619145.1 uncultured Lentisphaeraceae bacterium
ATTATATTTAATTGTTTTCGACACTTTTATATTCTTTGAGGAAAAAACGATGCTAGGCGAAATTATAGTTGTCGGTGCTGTTGCTGATGACCCGTTGGCGAATGATATTGCCCATTATATGCAGCAGGAAACCGAAATATCAGATATCCTGGCGTATAAGCGCTTCGCCAATACTGAATTTTGCCCTCGCTTTATTAGCGACGAAAATGACTTTGAGCATATCGGCCATTCGTTAGCAGGCAAGACCATCATTCTGGTGTCATCCTGTTCGGGGGAGCATACCCGCAATGCCCGGGCGATGCGTTCATTCCTGGTGGCCCGTGCCGCTAAGGACAATGGCGCCAAGCGGGTCATCCTAGTCGAGCCGGATTTATTTTACAGCGCTCAGGACCGTGGCCCACTCCCGCTACCGGATGAAATTGACGAAAGCGACTTCCCGGATGAAGAAGATGCTGATAATAAAGTGCGCTCCCGCCAGGACTACAAGAAGTTTGACGGCCAGCCGTTTTCCGCTTGCTTATACGCGCATTTGTTGAAAACTAGTGGCGTCGATGAGGTTATGACAGTTCACAACCATTCCTCGAATGTCCGGAGGGTGTTTAAAAAAATCTTTGCCGGTCATTTCTACAATCTTTGTCCCGCCACAATCTACGCCAATTACCTCGCCCATCACGCTGGTATCACCCATCAAGACCCCAACCGTGGCTTAGTAATTTGCGCCCCGGATAACGGCGCCGCACCATTTGCTCGGGAAGTGTTCAAGTGCTTGCAACAGGAGACTGCCGGGCTGCTGTATCAGGCCGCCAAACCATCGTTGCTGCTGATGGACAAAGAACGCAGCGGCGAACGGAAGGTCAGCATCGTCACCCATCCCGATAGCCCGACGAAGCTGGAAGACTTGGTTGGCCGTGATGTCGTGGTTTGCGATGATATGGTCCGTACTGGCGGGACGATTGCCGAGTGTTGCCGCCATCTCAAGAATGCCGGCGTGGCCAGGGTGACCTTTGTGGTCACGCATTTTTATTCTTCCCAAGAAGTCAAAGAGAATCTGCATACGGATATCATTGACGATATTATCACCACCAATACCCTGCCGAATGTCCTGAATCGCGATATGCAGGGGCGGTTGCGGCACAAGATGCTGATTTTGAAGATCGAGCGCTGGATCGTCAATGCCTTGCGCCAGCAAGTCCTCAATGATGTCCGCACGCCGTACTCACCACCATATACTGTCGATGTCTCGCGCAAGAATCCTCGCTGGAGTATCAGCCAACAGCTGGTCGGTGATACCTGAGGATGTTGTCGGAACGTCCCTTGTTCCGGACTCTAGTCTTTGTCTCTAACTGCTTAATTCTCGTTGCCGCCCGATGGGCGGGAGAGCCAATAATAATATTGACGACGGCTTTTTTCAGCAGCTCGCTTAAGTGCGCCACCCCGGCGCCGTCATTTTTGCTTCTTGGTCAAGCTGGCAACGGCGAGTTTGCAGGCTTTCTTAAGGTCGGAGAGGTCGGCTGTGTCAGTGACTGCTACCCGCAAGGCCGCTGCTTCTAGCAAGGCATAGAATAGATCAGCGATAAGTAAGCAATTCATCGGCTCAAATTCGCCGTTAGCGACTCCTTCCCGCAACAGCTGAATCAGTGTCCGGCGCATAGCGACAGTATGCCGGCGCACTTTGGCGGCTACATTCTCGCCTATACGACGCTGGTCGAGTAAATATTCGGAAATTGCCTGCAGTAATTGCGGGCTCTCAAAAATATGCTGCAGGACCTTATCCATCACCAGAACCAGCTTCTCGCTCACACAAAGCTGGGGGTTGTTTTCGATATCGTCGCGGAATTCCCGGGCTAATTCGCGCACCATTAAGGCGATGGCGCTGTCAAAAATATCGCGTTTGTTCGGGAAATATTTATACAGCGCCGTCCGGGCCAAGCCGCAACAATCGGCGAGTTGTTGGAAGGTAACACCGGGGTATCCTTGTTGAGCAAATAAGCGGATGGCTTTTTGCAGTATCTCGTTCTTGCGCGCTTGATGGTCAACTACTATGCTCATAATAAAAATCCTACAGTCAAGAAGCCAAATTTTTCCGTCCTTTATTGTAAAATCGCGGTCGGCATATTATACTATAAAAGATGTCCGCGATTTTGCTCACACCAGGCGCGGCTTTTTATCGGCAGAGATGAACTTTGTGACTTGGGCTTGCTCTTGACCTCTAGGCGTGCGCTGACGCATTATCGCCAAGGCAAGAATAAGAATCCCAACGCAGGTTTTGCTGATTTTTTTATGCACCCCTTAACGGAGCCCGACATTGTTGTTCCCTTACGTAAAAATTGCCGGTATCGGTTCATATCTGCCCAGTAAGATTGTGCTTAATCAGGAATTGGCTGAGTCATTAGATACCAGCGACGAGTGGATTGTCTCGCACACTGGTATTAGCAAACGCCATATCGCTAGTGATGACCAAGCTTGTTCAGATTTGGCCTATCAAGCTTCTGTTAAAGCCTTGGAGTCGGCTGGCTTACAGGCCGAAGATATCGGGCTGATTATTGTCGCTAGCAGTACCGGGGATTATTATAATTTTCCTGCCACGGCCTGTATCTTGCAACATAAACTTGGCGCTAAAAATGCTGCCGCGTTTGATTTGGGCGCAGCCTGTTCGGGCTTTGTCTATAGCTTGGAGATGGGGCGTACTTGGGTCCTCTGCCAGCAAAAACCCGCCCTGGTAGTCGGCAGCGAGATGCTCTCTCGTATCGCCGATTGGCAGGATCGGGAGACTTGTGTGTTATTTGGTGATGGCGCTGGCGCAGTAGTGCTGGTGCCCTCTGAAGAGAATGGCATCCTCTACAGCTATTTAGCGGCAGATGGCGAAAACTACAACTTACTGAAAAATGATAGCGGTTGCCGAATTCCGCGCAGTGGCAGCGATCGGCAGTTGGGTTTTTTGCAAATGCTGGGTAAGCCGCTCTTCAGCTTTGCAGTGCGCAGTTTGGAGACTGTTATCAATAAAATTCTGCAAGATAATAACTTATCTCTGGATGATATCGCTTATATAGTTCCCCACCAGGCAAATCTGCGCATCTTGGAGTTGGTGGCCAAGCGGATGGGAATAGCGAATGATAAATTTTACAACAATATCACTGAGGTCGCGAATACTTCCGCGGCTTCGATTCCTCTGGTACTGGATGAATTGCAGCGGGAGGGGAAAATTCATAACGGCGACTTGATTATTACAGTGACTTTTGGCGGCGGGTTGACTTACGGCGGAAATTTATTACGTTGGTCAATTTAGCGGCCTGCTAGGCGGCGCCTCAATTCCACCTCGCTGATTGAGGCGTGTCGCACGCGAAAAATCTCTGCCCCGCATCGCGACTATTGTCAGCTACTAGGCTGTTCAGGTTGCGACTGCTAGTTGTCCACCCCAAGTGTATCTGCACAGCGTCACGCTTTACGGCCGGCGCGGCATTATCAATATCTGGGCGCTGGCAAAAATTTGCCATTGTGTCGCATACCTGAAATATTGTCAAGGTAGCTTTTTGCCCAGTAAACAACTAGGGGATGTCTATGCGACTGGCAATATCTTGCCTCCTGTTTATGCTTTCCCTGACGTCGGCTAAGGATTTCTATGTGTCGGTTACTGGAGTAGACACCAATGCCGGCACTGCTGAACAACCTTGGGCCAGCATCCAGAAGGCAGTGGATATGGCTCAGCCTGGAGATAGTATCTTGGTCGGGCCAGGAACGTATTGCGAAAAAATAATCGTTCGGCAATCTGGACTACCGGGCCGCTATATCACGTTGCGTGGGACTCGTGGGCCGGCTGGCGAGTTCCTGACTATTGTCGATGGCGCAGCGCGGCTGTCCGGCTGGCAACCAGCGCCTGAGGTTGGCGACGGAGCATATTCCCTAGTCTTGGAGACAGCGGCGGAATGCGTGACTTGGAATGGTCGGCAGGCAGTGCTGCTGGCCGGCCATCGGATGAATAACGGCGAACGCCGCCAGCCCTTGCCGACGTCCCTGACTGACGCGATGTTCTGGGGCAGTTATGAGCAAGAGCGCTTAACCGGCTTTGATTGTTTGATGCTATCACCCGAGACTGTGGCCGCGCATCATTATTTCCGTGGCGACACTATACCTTTTTGGGAGACCGCCGGTGGTGTGCTGTTCGGCAATCGCGAGGGGAAGCTATACTGCCGTTTTGTCGATGGCCGTAATCCGAACCAGGAGCTGATCTGTGCTGGTAGTGGCACCGCTTTCACCCTCGAAGACAGTAGCTATTTTTGCCTCCGCGAGATACAAATTCAAGGCCTGAAATGCGGCCTGGCTATCAGTGGCGTAAAAGCTACCGATAATATTATCGAGGATAATTTTTTCCGACACGGTTCCCGACGCATCAGTATCAGCAAGGGCTCGTCGCGAAATGTGCTGCGAAATAACCGCCTGACTTTGGATTTTTTGCGCGGTGATTTGATTAGCACTCGCAATAATTCGCTGATATATCTGATTTTTAAGTACTTGATCGGTCCGAATAGCTCCGATGACTGCGGCCTGTCATTCTCTGCCGCCGGTGCCGGTAATCGCGTTTATGGAAATATCATCTACCGCGGTTTGCAGGGTATCCAGCATAGCAACGAGAGCGTGGAGACCGAGGCCTACGGCAACGTCATTCGCAATATGGCCAGCATCGGCATCGTGACCAGCGGTGGCGGCCGCCGCGATTTTCACGACAACATCATCTATCATTGCGGCATCAATATGCGTTTTCACAAAAATGGTGGCAAGTGCCGGCTGCCTAGAGTGGAGAACGTTTACCGGAATTTATTTATTCAGAAACCCGGCTCCGGCTCGCAGCTTTTCTTCCACCTCGCGCCGGAGCTTGAATTGGCAGAAGACTTGTCTCTGCAGCAGCTGCGTTTTTATCACAATACACTAATCGGCGGCAGCAGCTATATGCAACCTTCGACTCTGTACAAACTCTTTGGGCAATTGCCGTTCTATTTCGCTAATAACATCGTGCCGCAATTCCTCGATAACAGCAAGACTATGGCTCTATATTGCCATAACTTTATGCCCGAGACGCCACGCTACCGCGCCGAACTAGTGAGTAACTCACCCGAGACCGTGCGGCAGAATACTATCGTCACCCAGGACGAGTGGGACGAGATTTTTGCCAGCGATGGAAGTTATGCTTTGAAAGAAAACTCCTCGGCCAGAATGACTGGTTTGGACTTGAGCGATGGCAACTGGCCAGGAATGGAGAAGGGATACTTCGCTGGGCAGGCGCCCGACCCCGGTGCAACCCAGAGTGCCCGGAAAATCCTGCTGCCCTTCAATTTGCTGCGACAATCAGAAATACTGGTGGGTAAATAATACGGCGAGTCGCAGAAGATTAGTAGCCAAAACAGCCCATCCGCCTAACGCTACCAAGTTGGCAATAATGCGAAATCGTAGTACTGGTTGACAGAAATAATGCCGCGCGTTAGCACCTGGTCGGGCACAGGCAGTTCGAGCCGAGCCAGAGAGGGCGCTCTTGCTAATATTACCCAAAGTAAAATCGGCCTGCCAGCTGGCGATGTGACCGCCATCAGACCGTAATGCGTCAGTGAAGCTGGGTAAGCCGATAGCGTAATTTTATCTCAAGTAG
>CAZUCG010000205.1:0-5613 GCA_964619145.1 uncultured Lentisphaeraceae bacterium
ATTGCGATAGGGTGTCGGGCGCACGGCTACTGCAGCTGTTCACTGTGTTTTGTGACAACCTGGAAAAGCGTCCGGACGCACCCTTGAAGACGATAGATTTGCTGTCGGCGGATGCATTCCAGCAGGAGATTTTTGTCTGGAACCGCACGAAGCGATCTTACCGGCTGAATACATCCTACGCGGCATTGTGGACCGAACAGCTGGCCGGCTTTGCAGACCGCGTCGCGGTAGTTGCCGGCGAATGCTCCCTGACTTACCGTGAGCTGGACCAGTATTCCTCGCGCCTGGCCCAGCTGTTGCGTGCACACGGCGCTGCAGCCGGCGACACTATCGGCCTTTGCGCCGTCAGATCACCGGAATTGACCGCGGCCTTGCTGGGAATATTTAAAGCAGGCTGTGCCTACCTGGCGTTGGAACCCGGGCAGTTCCCTCCCGAGCGCCGCCGCTTGATGTTGAAAAATGGCGAGGTGGCGATTCTGCTGTTCTATGATCCCGAATCATCTCCCGAAGATTATCCTGATTCACTTGATCTGATTGACCTCAGCACAAAAACAACTCAGGAAACCTTGGCGGCTTATCCCGACAGCTTCCCGTTGCCAGTGAGTAACGGTGATGAAAACGCGTATTTGATGTTTACCTCCGGTTCTACCGGCACACCGAAAGGAGTGATGGTATCTCAACGCAATCTGCTTAATCACAATCAGGCCGTGATTGAAGCTTTCGGCCTGAGAAGAGAAGATCGGATGCTGCAGTTCGGTTCGCTTAGTTTCGATCTTTCAGTGGAAGAAATTTTCCCCATCCTGCTGGTTGGCGGAGCACTGATTTTTCGGCCGGGCCGGCGAGTGCCGCCGTCACCGGCGGAATTGCTGGCGTTTGCTCGACAGGAACAAATCAGCATCTTCGATTTGCCTACCGCTTATTGGCATCTCCTGGCAACTATGCTACCGGTAGAAAAATTGCCGCCAGCGCTGCGCTTGGTGGTCATCGGAGGTGAATATGCGTCGGCAGAGCATCTCCGCCACTGGCGTGCTAATGCCCCCAAGGTTCGGCTGCTTAACACCTACGGCCCGACTGAAACGACTGTTATCGCCACAATCAGCGAAGATACCACGACCATTGGTAGGCCGATCGGCAATGTCCGAATTTATATCCTGGACCAGTTTATGCGGCCGTGTCCGCCGGCCTGCATCGGCGATATATATATTGGCGGCGACGGAGTTAGTAAAGGCTATGTCAATGATCTGGAACGGACTTGCCGGGTATTCGTCTCTGACCCCTTTGTCCCAGGTGAACGCCTGTACCGCAGCGGCGATCTAGGCAGCTTTAGCCCGACCGGCGAAATCATCTATCTGGGCCGGGCTGATAGGCAAGTCAAAATCCTTGGCATCCGAGTCGAATTAACGAGCGTCGAGGCGGCTTTGCGCAATCTTCCCGGTATCGACGATGCCGTAGTTGAAGTCTATGAAAATGCCCTCGGGATGGACCGTCTTGCTGCCTATGTCACAGCCACTGGGCCTGCCCCCGATTCCGGGCAGATCAGAAAGAAACTCGCCGAGATTTTACCTGCCGCGATGGTTCCCGCAACAGTCACATTATTGTCTGAATGGCCGCTGACGCCAATAGGCAAGGTGGACCGGAAGGCTTTGCCGGTCCCAGAATTGCCGACAGAGCCGGAAGAGGATAGCCAACCAGAATCATTTTTGCAAATACAACTGCTGCTGATTTTTAAACGGCTCCTGGGACTGAATTCTGTCTCGCTGAACCGACGTTTTTTTGATCTAGGCGGTGATTCTTTGTCGGCTCTCAACCTTTGCCTGGAAGTCGAACATATCTGCGGGTATAAACTCGGTATGGAGGAACTCTACCGCAGTCCGTCAATCAAGGAATTGGCCCAAGAACTAAGTGGACGGTCTGAAACCGCACGTCCCTGGCAATCACTGGTCCTGCTCGCCAACAACGGTAAGGAACGGCCGTTGTATCTGATTCATACCACTTCCAGCAATGTACACGGGTATGTCAATCTCGCCGGGCTGATTGCTAACCGACCCATATACGCTTTTCAGGCTTATGGCTTGGGGCCTGAAAACGAGCCACACCGGACTATCCCGGAAATGGCCGCCTATTATGTCAAAATCTTACGAGAGCAGCAGCCGGCAGGCCCATATTATCTTTCCGGTTGGTGCTTTGGTGGGTTTATAGCCTATGAAATGGCCTGCCTGCTGCGTGAAATGGGCGCGGAAGTGGGTTTTTTAGGTCTGATTGAGACCTGGGGGAGACCAGCCAAATCGCCTGCACTGTTTTGCCGCAAGTTATGGAATTTCTGTCGTTGGGGAGCTGAAGGCTGGCTGGATTATCTGAACATCCGCTGGCACAGCCTAATTGGGAAAAATAGCAATTTGTCAGGCTACATCACTGCCAAGGGTACAAGCCAATCTGAACAACAAAAAATTGCTCTATTGAACGAGCTTTACAGTATCAATATGCAGGCCGCTCAAGACTATGTGATGCGGCATTATTATGGCGAAATCGAGCTTGTTTGCACCCGAAAAATCGACATCAAAGGGCTGCTTCCCTCGCCTGATCGATACTGGACTGGCTTAGCTGACCGTATTCACTGGTATATAATCGACGAAGCCAGCCATGCCGCAATCCTAAAACCACCGGTAGTGGATAAGGTAGCTGACAGGTTTAATACTGCCTTGAAAACCGCGGATCAGCGCTACGACTGATGCCAGTTTTGGGCTGCTAAACCACCGGCCGGCAGAAATCTGCCCCCGGTTGCACACCCAATACCGGAAATTTCGAGCAATTTTTTTTCGGCCTGTCTCTATTACCCGATTTTCAGGGTTGAAGATGACGAAAACTGGCAAACTGAAGCCAAGACGAATAACGCCAGTTGAACAGCCGGAAGGCAAAGAAGTTCACCGCTTAGTTGTCACGTGGCCAGAAATTTAGCTGTTTTGTTTTGCAAACCATTTTTTATCTCCTGGTTGGGAAATTCTATATTCTGACTTATGCCTGGGATGCGAATTTACTAGCTGTACTATCGATAGTAGAACTAATGTTTTATTTTTATCCTGCTGCAAATTCTCCTTCTGCGGTGAGCAAGTCAGTCAAATATTGCCGATATCCTTCTAGGTCAGTCCAGTCGATAGCTACTGCCATCGGATGTCCATTTTCGTTATCTATGACTGTAAAGCCATCATCGCGAACGCTGATCTTCAGGTTTTCCATTTGTAGGAAGCGATGGCTGTCGGCCAGATGCACGGCCACAGTGTCGAACAAAATGGAAGTCCGCCCATCCTCGGCAAGTTTTCCGAATTGCAACCATTTGCGATAGCTGTCAATCAGATCAACCAGCAAAGGCTTGGTTGATCTGACTATGCGCTGGTAATGTTCGCCCGAAAGGCGAACATTACCACAGGTGTCTAGCGGCGTGATGGTGATGCTTTTCCAAGGTGCCGCAAACACTTCTTGACAGGCTTTGATAGCTAATTTGACGTTGTATTCCGCAATCGGGAACGGTTTGCCATCGTGGCTCTTGTTGATACTGCCGAACATCCCGACAAAATGCATCCGTGCCGCGATACGTGGTTCCCGGCGTAGCGCTTCGGCCAAAGAGGGCATCGGCCCGATGGAAACGAGTGTGATATCGCCTTGACTGTCATCCATCGCCAGCTCTATTAATCGGTCAATGCCTGCCCGGCTGAATCGGCCCGGGTAATTCTCCAGGCAATAATTGCCGACCCAGGCCGATAAGTTGCGGGTGTTACGTTCGGGATATTGGATTGTCCCGGCCGCGATCTCGACTTCTGTGCGACCCACGCGTTCAAGCATTTTAGCGCTGATGGCTGCGCGGTACAAAGTGTTGTCGGTGTCGGTCAAGACTAGCAGCGGCCGTAAATTCGGATGTCGCAACAACATCGCCAAGGCCCAACTGTCATCAATGTCACTGCCGATGTCAGTGTGGAGAATAATCGCTGTGCGGTTGTCAAGTGTCATACGTTAACCAAGTTTTGTTTAATGTAAAAAAATAGGAGGAGTTTCGCAAAATCAGAATAGTAAAAATCTCGCCTTGCTTTATATTATACAGTAAATTAAGGCAATAGTCAATAATTTCCTTGTATAATTTGGGATAGAAAAAGTGGATTTTCAGACTTTTCCAACCTCGGGGCAGTTTATTACTGCGGGGCGCTTCGTCGGCTCTTGGGACGTTCCCTTTCACACTCATCCAGAGTACGAAATAATTTTGGCCACTCAAGGAGTATGTCAAATCCAATTTGCGGGCGACAGTGACAGTGTTGATTTGCACTGTCAGCCCGGGCAATTGCTCTTGATTCCACCAACCCTAGCACATAATCAAATCAACGTAGGTGAAGTGATTACTTTCTATGTCCGATTTCAGAGTCAGGCCGATATTGCAACAGCGCAAATAGCGCAGGTTGCGCCTGATGCCTGGCTAGAACATTGGTTGGATGATTTGGTCTGTCTCGCAGAGCAATTTGAAACCGAATTAGGGAGTGTCTTACTTTTAGCTATCTTGCATCGTATGCGGCAACTGTTGCTGCATACGCCCCAGCAACTAAAAATACCTTGGCAGGTGACCAAAGCTCAAGCATTTATACGCAACAATTATGTCCGCGATATCAGTTTGCATAGCATCGCCGAGCATTGCTGTATCAGCATAAGTTACCTCAAGGTATTGTTTCGACAGTCCCTTGGTATCTCACCTTTGACAGTAGTAAAGCAATTGCGATTACGCAAGGCCGAGCAGTTGCTGCTGGATCAATATTGGCACATCAAGCAAATCAGTGACGCTTGCGGCTTTAGGGACCAGCAATATTTTTCCCGTGTTTTCAAAATGCGGCACGGGAAGACACCCTCCGAATATCGACGTCATATCGTCTTGGGCAAAGGACATAAGGAATAGCTGTGAGAAAGTCTGGCAATAGTATTAAAACGGAGACTTGAGGACTTCAGCGTGATTCTCTGCCTGAAGTGGCGCGAGTTCATTTGGCATTGACAGCGCTGTTTTTGCTTTATTTTATGCTGCTGATGCAGGCAAAATATTGTCAATAGCCCGCTACTGGGTAGCCACAGGCGGGAACACTCTTCGACAAGGATGGGCCTAATACCATAAAGCTTGTTACACTCTATTCAGTCAAGGACAGTGAGCCAATAGCCTTTGCAAAACAGCTAAATGGGAAAATAGTTGGAGAAATGGCTCGAAAACCATTCCTTTGCGCAGATCAAGGACTGGTTCGATTGCATTGAAACGACTGCGGTAAAAAAGGAAACCCTCAAGGTAAGATGGTCAACGGAAACAATCGAGCGAGATCTTCTCTTCCTGGAACTTCTTGGGATGAAAAAGAAATAGTGTTGGTATTTGCCGACTTTTAGGTTATATGGAATGCGGGAGCAAGCTCCCGCTTTGTGTGTGCCAGCTTGCTGGCGCACTCCATAATGCCTATCCGCCAAAAAACCTAATTTACCGCGTTAAATTTAAAATCATCCAGGACGCTTATCATTCGATGAACCTGTTTGGAGTGCGGGAGCTTGCTCCCGCTTTGTGTGTGCCAGCTTGCTGGCGCACTCCATAATGCCTATCCGCCA
>CAZUCG010000206.1:0-5613 GCA_964619145.1 uncultured Lentisphaeraceae bacterium
GCGCCAGCGCCGGCACCCACGGCACCGGCACCCGCCATTGTCGGAACAGCAACCCCAAGGCCAAGAACAAACCACCACAAAAAAACAGCACCGGGCAATGGAAGGGATAAGCATTGCTCAAGCCGAAAAAGGCCTTCAGCCGAAAGAGCCCCCAGAGCAGGAAATGGAAAGACAACTCTTTGTCACTGAACTGCTCTGCCCAAATGGAGAGGCTGGTGGCCGGGAATTCTCGCGCCAGGAAGACGCGCGGTCCCTGTTCAGCCAAACTGGCGTGATAAAATGCATCCGGATCGACTTCGCCATCCGGACAAAGCAGATAAATCCGCAAAACCGCCAGCGCCAGCAACGGCAGGACCACCGTCAAAATCGTGGGAAGCCAATCCCTGGCTGAGTATTTTTTGCGCATCACCAAGTTATAATAAATTCAAGCAGGAACTCCGTCGCGGCAGGACAGTCCAGCGTGACCAACAAGCGCTGGGCAGGCGTATTCTGGAAATCGAGATAGACCTCTCCTGGCAGCAAAGAATACTGCGGTGTACTCGTCACACCTGTGAGAGTAGCCGTCAATTTTGCCTGCACTGGGCCATTAGTCAAGCAGCAACCGCGGTCAGCAGAGTCGATTCGCGCCTGTACCTCGGGGTGGAAAACAAAAACGAAGGTGAATTTTCCGGCCCGAGGAGTGCTGACAGCATCGGCAATGCGCACTTCCTGTTTTTTGCCGATGCTCAAGGTGCGCTGCCAAGTTATACCCTGCCAGGCCTCCTGAGTACTGGTTTCCGTTGCCGACAAACGCCAGACGCCTTCTGCAGCTGATTCTTGCCAAGGTGTCAGCGTCAGCGTCGGGCAGTTCGCCCATTCATACGTGCCAATAATCTCGGCATCGCCAATGCCATCGACCAGCATAGTCGAATGAGCTTCCGATAACTTGTACCATTCCGCAAATTTTCGGCAATCATAATTACTGCAGCCGCTATCGACCAACATTGGCTGGCCATCAAGCCACAAAGTCAAGGCATTCTTACCAGCGTGATAATGCGAGAATTGCCCTGGGAAAGGTGCTGCGTCAAGAAAAGCAAAGGTGCCCTCTTTTGACCAGGCAGCCAGTTGCCCGTGCGGCAATTGCACTGCTGGTGTCAACAAATGCTCCGAAGAGCACAAAGCTGCTGGGAATGAAGCCAGGAAGGCTGACAGATTGACCGGATAGCCATCGTTGAGGACGATTGAAAAACCATCCGGCTGACGGAACATCCGGCAGACCGCGACAGCTTTTTCGAGCACCGCTAACGCCTCCGCTGGTAAAGGCTCATCAGCTCGGGCGGCCAGAATCGCGGCGTCACGGCACAACCAAGTCTCAAATATATGGTATGATGGGCTGCCCTCGTGCAACATCCCGTCAGGCAGATAATCGTGCTCTAGGTGCCAAACAATCAACTCACGGCCCAACTGCCTCCATTCGGGTTTGCTACAGGCGGCAGCAGCATAGAATAACGCCATCGCCCGCAAAGCCTGATGGTTCCCGAGGTGCGGCTGGCAGCAATCGCGCTCCTGGACATAAATGATTTCCCCGTGAACGCGGACCATCTCATCGAGTTCTTGCCAATCCTCAACTGACACCGACGGCGAATTCCGCAAGAAGTACATCGCGTGCAAGAAATGCAACAGCCGACTGGCGGGCTGGAAATCAAACCAAATGTAGTCGATGATTTTTTCGTTTTGACTGAATTCAGAATATGACTTGGTGTTATACTCGTGGTAGATGCGGCTTGAAATATCTTCCCAGTATTCCGCGATCGCCTGCGCCCCTTGCGGTGGCGGATAGTTACGACTGAACCACAGCATCATATCACGCACCAACACCGCCAGCTTCTCGTCGCCAGTCAAGCGATATCTCTTAGCCAGAGGTACAATAGCGTACATCCGGCTGAGCCAGCAGCTTTTTTCAATTGTGCGCCATTTGGCAAAACGCAGGAAATCGAATTTCGGCAACTCACCGAATTGCTCCAAGGCACCGTGTTGGATTATATTCTCATAAATTTCATCGTCGTTAACGCTCGAGAGTATTTCCCGCTGAATAAAACTGCCGCCGCCATCGTGAGGATACAATTCAAAAAAATTATGCTGCAAAAGAACCTCTTCTGGCAGCGCTGGCAGGAACCATTCGACAATTTTCTTGGTCATATTAAAAGCCTTCAGGATGAATTTACAAGTTAATTGAATAATAACTGGCAGTGGGGATACTCGGGCACTGAGTTTAACACTACCCAACTAGAAGACATTTGTACCCGGAAATAAAGAAATATAGCACTTCAGGCATTAATTTAAAGTGAACGACGGTGAATCTCTACCGCTAAACGAAGGTTCTATCGCTGATGAGAAATAATCTTTTGCTGTTTTTGTTGCTGCTGCTGGGAACTATGCCCTGCTACAGCGCTTGGTGGTGGCCCTTCAACACTAAAAGGGATACCAAGCCGGAACTCAGCACGATGGACAAGCCAAAACCCATTATGCACAGCGACCACGCCCCCCGACCCGAAGATAAGGTCTCAGTCGAAAGGCTAGAAAAAATGGCCAAGAACGGCAACCCAAATGCACAATTAGCCTTGGGCAAGATCTACTTCGAGGGCCTCGTCAAGAAAAAACAAGATCACAAAAAAGCCTTTCAGCTCTTTATGGCTGCCGCGATCCAAGACAGCCCACAGGCGATGTTCAATGTCGGCCTCTGCTATGACGGAGGCTTCGGAGTGAAAAAAAATCTCCTGGAAGCGCTGCGTTGGTACCACAAGGCAGCCGACGCCGGGGTCCCAGAGGCGCAAATCAATGCCGCGATTGCGGCCGAGCAGCGCGGCGACTATCCGACAGCACTGAAATACTTGCGCCTGCGGGCAACCCAAGGCGACACGCCAGCGATGTACAAAGTCGCCATTTTCTTGCTTAACGGCTTGGGTGCGCCGGCAAATCCCGAAGAGGCAGTCTCATATCTTCTGGAAGCATCGCGGCGGGGTAACAGCCGAGCACAAGTACGCTTGGCGGACTGCTACCAGCAAGGCCTAGGCATCGAGCGCAATTACGCGGAGATGTTCAACTGGCTGACCTTGGCAGCGCAAGACGGCGACCCGGAGGCCCAAGCCAAGCTGGGATATTGCTACCAAAAAGGCTACGGCACTAAACAAAATGCCGATCTAGCCTACAGCTGGTTTAAAAACGCCTCGGCCACCTCTTATGGCCCAGCCTTGATTTACCTCGGCGATTGCTATCGCTACGGCGATGGCACGGCCTGCGACCTCGGCAAGGCTTTCGAGTGCTATCGCGCCGCCGCCGAACAAGGCGAGGCCATCGGCGCCTTTAACTTGGCAATGGCCTACAATGACGGCATCGGTACCCAGGAAAACGCCACTGAAGCAGTTCGCTGGATGCGCAAAGCCGCAGAGCAGAATCTAGCCTTCGCACAAATTCAGCTGGGCATATATTTGCAAACTGGCTATGGCATGTCTGCACCGGCTCCTCAAGAAGCTATCGCTTGGTTCGAGAAGGCGGCTAAACAGCACGAGCCCTTAGCGATGCTGCAGTTGGCGACCTGCTATTTGCAGGGTCTAGGCACCGCCAAAGACCCAGCCGCCGCCCGCGAATGGCTGAGCAAAGCCGCTGCAGCCGGCAATCGCAATGCTATTTCACTATACTCGGAGCATTTCGGCAAACAACCATAGCGCCGCAATCTGGCATCCGCTAGTACTAACGCTCATTCGGGAGTGAGTTCCTTATGGACAAACGTATTACTGTTCGCGACCTCAGCGCGATGAAAAAACGCGCTGAGAAGATTGTTATGATTACTGCCTATGACGCTGTGCAGGCCCGTTGGGGCGACAACGCCGGTTGTCAAATACTGCTGGTCGGCGATTCGATGGGTAATACTGTGTTGGGCTACGACAGCACTCTGCCGGTGACCTTGGCAGAATCACTGTCCCACACTGCTGCAGTACGACGGGGCAGCAAACGCGCGATGGTAGTCGGCGATATGCCCTTTATGAGCTATCAGGTATCGCTAGAAGAAGCACTGCGTAATGCCGGCCGATACCTAAAAGAGGCTGGCGCCGAGGCAATTAAGCTGGAAGGCGGGCGATCCATCCTGCCCACAGTCCGCCGGATGGTTGAAATTGGCATCCCGGTGATGGGCCATATCGGGTTATTGCCGCAATCATACCTCAAGGACGGCGGCTATCATATCCACGGTCGCGATTCGCAAGAAGCCGAAGCCCTGCAAGAAGACGCGCTAGCGCTGCAGGAAGCCGGGGCGTTCGCCATTGTACTGGAAGGCATCCCGGCGGAACTAAGCCGTGACATCAGCGCCCAGTTGAGCATCCCGACTATCGGCATTGCCGCTGGCCCGCATTGCGACGGCCAGGTGCAAGTCATTGCCGATTTGTTGAATATGGGCGGTGGTTATCTGCCGCGGCACGCCAAGGTCTATGCGGATTTGTCGACTATCTGCAGCAACGCCATCAAACAATACTGCCAAGAAGTCCAAGATGGGAGTTTCCCGAGTGAAGGGAATTCAGCACGATGAGAATTTTGCACAGCTTAGCTGAAATTGCCTCTTTGCGTTCTGAATGGCAATGCCGCAGCCTGAAGATAGCCTTGGTGCCGACAATGGGATACCTGCACGCTGGTCATCTGTCATTAGTAAAAATAGCCCAAGCTCAATCGGACAGAGTTATCGTCAGCATCTTTGTTAACCCGACACAATTTGGCCCTAACGAGGACCTTGAGCGTTACCCGCGCGATTTTGCCCGCGACGAACAACTCTGTGCGGAAGCCGGCGTAGATGCGATATTCTATCCCGAACCAGCAACGATGTACACTCCCGACCACTCGACTTGGGTTCTGGAAGAAAGCCTCTCACAGAGCTTGTGTGGTGCCAGCCGGCCAGGGCATTTCCGAGGTGTGACTACTGTGGTGCTCAAGCTCTTCAACCTCAGCGGTTGCCAAGTCGCAGTCTTTGGCCGCAAAGATGCGCAGCAAGCGTTGATTATCCGCCGAATGACTCGCGACTTGAATGTCCCCGTGCAAGTTATTTTTGCGCCACTAATCCGAGAAAGTGACGGCTTGGCCCTGAGCTCCCGCAATAAATTCCTCAGTTCTGAAGAGAGACAAAGCGCACTAAGCATCTCACGAGGCCTCCGTCAGGCGGAGGCGTTGTATAAAACCGGCATTCGAGACGCCAGGCAATTGCTTGAGTGCGTCCAACAAAGCATCAATAGTGCAGGTGGCCGAATAGACTATATAGCCGTGATGGACCAAGACACGCTGCGCCCAGTGAGCGTTATCGATCGGCCGGCGCTTTTGGCAGCAGCCGCATTCTTCGGAAAAACCAGACTTATTGACAACGCATTTCTGGAATAACACAATCAAGCCCAGAGCTCCTCAGCGGGATAGATATCCCTCGTCCAGGCCTGCCTGGTAAAGTATTCTCGAGCAACTATTCTCGGCTCCTGCAACCCGGGCCTAAAGGTCATTAGACCACCAGGTATCTAGCCCCCAGCCAAAAAGGCAAAGCTATTTTTGGCCCACAACGCATTGTGGCTGACAATAGTCCCGATGGACATTGTGGACAGGGTG
>CAZUCG010000207.1:0-5568 GCA_964619145.1 uncultured Lentisphaeraceae bacterium
AATTCCCAGCTGTTTTTCAGCTTAAGTTAGCGCCAATAGGCGTCCTCGCCGTCGTTTAGCAACCAAGGTAAAATATCCACGACAAACACACGACAAACGAAAAGCCCTCATAGGAGTTGACAAACAGCAAATCAGCAGTAATTTTATATTGTGTCTTGTTCTCTGCTTTTTGTGGATATTGATATTCTTCACAAAAAAGCAGGGACAGGATGGCTCTATCAAGATAGCATTATTTTCAACCAGTTTTGGACAACAGCCAATATGTAGATCAAATCGTTGCTTTTGCGATGACTCAATTAAGAAATATGGTTTATATACACGAGCGGGTAATCTAATTATCTTTGTCCTGACGGGAATGCTTCCAGCGTTAGTCTTGACGCCAGCAATGCTGTTGACCCGCCTTCAACCAATCGCTGCAGTGATAGTCGGGTCTATGGGTTTTATAATCGTAAAAATTGACAGGAGAGCTGTATGAGTCGATTCAGTTGGTTTGATGAAGCCAGATTTGGTTTGTTTTTGCATTGGGGGATTTATTCTCTAGGGGCTAAAAGCGAATGGCAAAAAAGTCAGGAGCAGCTTAGCGATGCTGAATATGATCGCTATTTTCAGTTTTTCAACCCAGACCTTTTTGAGCCTCGCCAATGGGCCGAGTTGGCACGTCAAGCCGGGATGAAATATGTAGTTTTTACTGCTAAACATCATGACGGTTTCTGCCTCTGGGATAGTCAATATACCGATTACAATTCGCTGCAGGCGCCTCGTTGTCAGCGTGATCTGACCGGCCCATTGTTGCAAGCGTTCCGGGAAGCGGGTCTTCAGATCGGAATTTATTACTCTTTGCCCGACTGGCATCACCCTAATTATTGCCTTGATGCCCGGCATCCACAACGGCAAGCATTCGGAATTTCGGCTGAAAACAATAAACCGATCGAACGCGAAAGCCCAAAATATGCCGAATTCCTGCGCCAGCAAGTGCGCGAACTGTTAACTAAATATGGCAAAATTGACCTCATTTGGTTTGATGGCGGCTATCCGGAAACTAAACATATTTTTGAGGTCCAAAAACTCAATCAGATGATCCGACAGTTGCAACCGGAAATTCTGATTAACCGACTCTACGAATTTTCTGATTTTACTTCTCCGGAACAACGGATTCCTGATTCGGTTCCCCAAGATAAAAACGGCCTGCCTGTCCGCTGGGAAGGATGCCAGGTTATCGGTCAACGTTGGTGTTATACCAAAGAAAACCAAAATTGGAAAAGCGGGACGGAACTGATTCAGATGCTAGTACGGCACGTCAGCCGAGGCGGCAATCTGCTTTTGAACGTCGGTCCGACCTCCCGTGGCGATTTTGCTGACCAAGATGTGTCTTGCCTTCAAGAACTGGCAGCCTGGATGCGCTCGCATTCACGCTCTATTCACAACTGTAGCGTTGCTCCGGAACAATATCCTGAGCCGAGAGAATGTCGTTATACTTGGAATCCGAAAACAAATTGCCTTTATCTGCATTTCTTTGCCTGGCCTGATCGGCGAATCGTTCTGCCAGGTCTAGCAGCCGAGCAGCTGGAGTACGCCCAATTGCTTCAAGATGGTAGTGAAATAGAAGGTAAAAACTTTGCCTATACAGCAAATGATGGCAATTCAAGTACAGAAAGCAAAGCTTTGCAACTCACGTTACCAATCCGCAAACCAACTGGCAGCCTGCCAGTCATAGAATTATTCCTGAAAAAATGAATTGGCGTCATCCAGGCACCGGGGATAACCGGATAAATTGAGACTGCACAGATTCAGGCTTTGCTTTGGTTGTTGCAAATCAGCCTCGTGATTTTACCGACAATTACCAGGTTATTGCTGATTGCCGCCATTTTCACCCCTGTGCTGAAATTCCTGTCGATGTTGAAACCATATTTCGGCAAAGTTTCAGCCATAACGTTTTTGTTGGGATGTTGTCGTTCAGGACAAAGATTATGGAGCGCGTATGCCGGATTCCTACAAAGAAAAAAATTACGGTTTCAGAAAACGCTATGATATAGTCCATCGCTCCGATCGACGCTTGCCTGGGCAGCGAGCTCGCAGTCAAGAAACTGTCATCCGAGAAGGCTGGCGAATCTGCATTCCGCCTGGCGCATCGGATTACCTTTTCCGCCTGGGGCAGGACATGCAGGATTATTTGGCCCGGAGTATGCAAATCTGTGTTCTATTGCAACGTCATCTTCCCGAAGCCCAAGAAAACCAAGTCCTCTTTCTGCATTGCGATCCGGCCTTGAAAAATCTACCTCCGCGTTCTTACTCTCTGAGCGTGACTCCCAACCGAATTGAGATTGCTGGTCGGGATGAACGGGGCATAGGGCAAGGATGCTATTTTTTAGAAGACGAAATGAATTTACGCTCGGCTCCTTTTTTGTTACAGGGCAAACGGCAACGCTCTCCCTTGTTTTCTCCAAGAATGACTCATTCTGGCTGGGCTATTGACCAATTTCCCAATGCGCATCTGAACGCAATCGCGCATGCTGGCTTGGACGCCATTCTGGTTTTTATTCAGGACGGCGTAGATCAAACCCGTTCCGGCTATCTCGATCTGAATGATTTGGTGCGCAGAGCTGATTCCTACGGAATAGATGTATACCTTTATCCCCTGCTGCATTGCCTCAAACATCCAGAAGACCCCGGTGCAGAAGAGTATTATAACCAACTTTACGGCGAATTGATCAAAAACTGCCCGGGAGTAAAAGGCCTAATTTTGGTTGGCGAATCCTGTTCTTTCCCGACCAGAGACCCACACACTTGTGGCTGTTCTTGGTGGGAAAGCGAAAAACGGGCTCCTGGAGATCGACGCCCATTTAATGGCTTCTATCCCAGTAATGATTTTCCGCAATGGCTAGCCCTGCTGAAAAAAGTGACCCGGCAATACAATCCAGAGCTGGATATCGTCTTCTGGACGTACAATTGGGGCAATGTCGATAGCGAACCGAGACTCGAGCTGATTCGCAATATTCCTCGCGATATTACCCTGGAAGCGACCTTTGAGATGTTCGAATACGTCCACCACCAGGAGTTTGCAATACCAATCGCGGATTACAGCACTGTTCTTCCTGGACCAGGAGCTTATTTTAGCAGCGAAGCGGAAGAAGCCAAGAAACAGGGTCGTAAACTTTATGCGATGGCAAATACCGGAGGACTGACCTGGGATATTGGTGTCATCCCTTATGAACCGTTGCCTATGCGTTGGAAAATGCGCTGGGATGCTTTGTTGAAAGCACGGCAGGATTGGGGCTTGCGCGGATTGATGGAATCACACCACTATGGCTGGGCTCCCTCTTTCATCAGTGAATTGAGCAAAGAAGCTTACTGGAGCAGTGGCCGGGATTTCAACAATCATCTGCAGGCCATCGCTAAACGAGATTTTGGAGATGGCGCAGAAGACGCGATCAAAGCCTGGCAGGACTGGAGCGACGCTTTTGCATTCTATATTCCCACTTCGATGGATCAATATGGCCCCTTCCGGATCGGCCCGGCCTATCCCCTACTTCTTCCCGGACAGACTCCAACACCTATGTCCTTTTCCCGCTTTGGGCGGCAAATCGTTAACTTTCAATATCATCACTTGCCGGAAATTAGTTCGCGGCATCTGCAGATTCTTGCCAAAATGGAAAGCCTGCTAAAATCTGGCTGCCAGCAAATGCGATTGGCAAGCGAAAAAGCTCGGCCGGAAAACTGGGAAGAGGCGCAACGCATGTCAGCGCTGGGGGAATTTATGCTGATCACCGTCCGAACCGTCATCAATACCAAACGCTGGTATGCCGCCTGCGATCAACTGGAAAAAGCCGACTCCAAAGAAGACAAATTCCTTCTGCTAGCGGAATTGAAATGCATTCTTAAAGAAGAATGCGGTAACGCCAGACAGGCTATCCCCCTAGTGGAAATGGATTCACGACTCGGCTTCGAACCACGCTCTGGCTATATGGCAGACCGCGAACACATTGAATGGAAACTGGCTCAGGCAGAAGATACATTCACGACTGGCCTCCCGGAATATCGCAACAAATACACCTGAATCGGATAGACAGCCTCCCCAGTGTCGGAGACTTCAGGCTAAGGGAAACTCCGCTTTGGGTCACGCAGGATGGCCTAGAGAGTTCATTCTTGAGGTAAATTCTGCTATTATTGCGGAAGAGAAATCTTCTGGCCCGAGAGGGCGGATTGGTAAATAGCCTCGATAATTTCAAGGGTTGTTTTTGCCTGTGAGGCACTGGAAATTGGCTCGCGCTGATTTTTAATTGCCTGTAACAGATCATCGGCGGCAAAACGATTGTTAGCCATAAAATATCGACTTGTCGAACAGGGAAAAAGAGAGTAATCCAGCGGCTGGGCAGCCGAGATTACCCGACTTTCCTGCAGGGGCACGATCTCATACCTGCTTTCATCTTCTGGCGGGTAGGGTGAATGGGTCAGGCGCAAAGCTCGCTCAGTATCATAGCGGACGCTGAGGCAGCCCAGAGTTCCGGCGACCGTCACTCCCATCCGGACTTGTTTTTGCCAAAGTCCGCGTCGGCTTTCAAAAATTCCTCTTATTCCTTTGGAAAAAGTAAAAGCCGCGAAGACATCGGTGCCGGCGACTTTGCCCAGTGGTTCTGCGGTGGGCATCTGGTCAGTTTCCATAATTGGGCGGCCAAATTGTGAGATTTCGGCATAGACAGTTTCAGGGCAACCGAACAGAAAAACACCTAAGTCGAGGATATGCGTCCCCAACACCAGTAAATCTTCACCACCACCTCGGTAATCTTCTTTGCCGCGGCCATAAAAGGTCAGGACTTTGCCGATTGCGCCTTCAGCTATCATCTTTTTTAGGGTCTGGAAAACCAGAGCATAGCGGGCCAGATGCGAGACGGCAATTCGGACCCGGTATTCTTGCGCGCACTGAACAATCTGTTCTGCTTCAAGGACGGTAGAGCAGAGTGGTTTTTCGCACAAGATGTGGCAACCTCTCTGAGCTGCTGCCATAATGATGGCAAAATGTTCCCCGGGCAGTCGAGAACAAATTACCACCAGGTCTAACGGTTCTTCGGCAAGCATCTGGCGCCAGTCGGAATAATGAGTTTCAGCGGACAGGACCGCCATACGCTGTTCGAGGTTTTCCAGGTTTGAATCTGTCAAGGCCGCAATGCGCACTCCTGGTAAACCAGTGAAAGCGAGATGCAGCCCGTGCCCGCCCAGTCCTTTATTGGCAGTGTCGTAAACGATGCCGACGCGAATCATAGCACGGTCCTCCAAGCAAAGATAATCCCCAGGAGTTCAGGGGCGCGATGCCAACCAGCAGGGCTGGCAAATATGACCAATCACAAAATGAGCTTAGCTAAAAACCGGAGTTGGATTAGGAATTATTCTATCCAGGGTTTGCTGGATGAACTTGATCTGATAGAGCGTTTTACGTATGAAGAGCAACGGACGCACTACAGAGAGATTATTGAGAAACAGCAAAAGGTTTGCGAAAGCATTTGGTATATTGGCATCTGCTGGCAAACCGTCCAAGACTTGGAAGCCTAAGGCTAATAAAATTGAGTGTTAAAA
>CAZUCG010000208.1:0-5536 GCA_964619145.1 uncultured Lentisphaeraceae bacterium
CGGCACCAGCGAACTGCAAGACCTGCTCTATAACAACGCTTTCGGGCTGTTCCAAAAAACTGCCCAGTCACTCTACCCGGATAATTAACGCCGGCGCTGCAGCAAACGCTGCATATTTTCGCTGAGTATGGGCTGCAAAAATTTATCCGGCAGCGGAATCGACAGGAAGCAGGCGAGTTCGTAGGCCTGGTTGTGCGCGCCAAAATCCGAACCAAAAATAAAGCGCTCGACCCCAAAGCGCTTGATGCTGTCCTGCCACGGCAAAGATGAACAGAAAGTCCCGCAGAACTCGAAATATGTATTGCTGGTGGCAGCGACAATGTCGTCACTCTGTCGACGACCGCCATCCCCGCCGCCAGAATGCCCGAGCAGGAACGACGCTTGCGGATACTGTGGAGCGATTTCTTTCAGGATGGCGGCATCGCCCCAAGTGTGAATCAGTATCGGCAAAGCGTGCAAATCAGCATATTCCCAGACGGCGCAATAACGCTGGTCGGTCAGCGGAATGCCCCAATAAGCAGGCAAGAGCTTGAAGCCAACAAAAAACTCACGCTGGAAAAATTCATCGAGGACCGCAGTGGTGATTTCCTCGGCGTAAAGCGGATTGAAGACGAAATACCCGGAGAATCGCCCGGGATATTTCGCGGCTTGCTTTTCCAATTCACGATTTCCAGGGATGGTCTCAGTAAACAGCGCCTGCTCGGAGGATAGGATTATCCTGTCCACGCCATGCCGGTCCAGATCTGGGAGCAGCGCAGCGAGTAACTTTTCGGGCTCGATATCCCGGATGTACCAACCCCGGTTGGCGGCGCAATCGTGAGTATGCGCATCTATTACCGGCACTGACAACGCCTGCCCCTGCCGGAAAGCAGCCCACAGCGGCTTCTCAGCCAACAACGGACTCGCCGCCACGAGCTTGCTGGCCACTGGCGGAATTTTCAGCAGCCGTTCGAGGTTCCCGTGTGCGATAAGTGAGCGCTCTTCTTCAGTCAGTTGCGCGTGCGCCAGCGCACCAATTGCAGCGCCGTAGTGAGTCTTATGGCCAATACCGAACAACAGCCGCGAGCAGCCAAACTGCTCTTTTACCAGCTCAATGGCGCCACGCATATGCAGCCAGGATAGGTCCAAGTAGATATTCTGACAGCGCCAGAGCACATCCAGCACCAGTCCAAAAGTCGGCCACATCTGTTGGCAGATGACAAAACTGACCGCAGGATATTTCTGAGCCAAGTCTTCCAAATCACGGAACAACAGCGGATCTGCGCTGCCACGGGCATCCAGCAACAGCACGGGCTGATAGGGCGCCAACTCAGCCAATAACCGCTCTATCAGCCGGAGCGGGAAACGCGAGATTGCGGGGCTCAGCCGGAATGCCCGCCGGCCGGCCGCGGCCTGCTCTTTCAGCCATTCCAGACTGCCATAGGCGAAATAATCAGCGGGGGTAATGCTGAAAGCAGGATAGAGCCGCGACTGAAAAGGCGCGATCTCCTGCAGCAATTTCTGGTTGCCAGCCAGCGGCGTGGCGTCCCGCGCCTCAATGGCCGAGACCAGACAGCGGTCAATCGATAGGTAATCGAGATGGGCAAGCAAATCTTCTGGTCCTGGGAAATCCGGCTGAGCGTAAGCGCCGTAGCCAATCATCGGATTGAGGGCAAAGTATGGCATTTCTTTTCCTTTCAAGTCAGGGCTGGAGGGTTATGACAGCAGCGGTAGAGTATAAATTCTAAACCATAGACAGTGCGAAAATTGTTCCGCTAAATCCGCGACTATAGATGCTCGGAAAATCTCTTGCGCAGAAGCAGGCGTTCAGCACTGCGCCAGGCCAGCCGTAATTTTGGCGGCGATGGCCTGGCATTCTTCAGGAGTCAAGTGCGGACTCACGCCGATCGTGCCCATCCGATGGATGATGTCACGCGTCTGCGGCCAGGAGTCGGTAGTGTACTGAGGTACATCCTGAGCCAATGGACACTTGAACGGACAGCCCTCGGCGCTGGCAGTCTTTTGCTCTAAAATATGCTCCCAATGCCAAGCCAAGTGCCAATTGCGCACTCCGCGAGTCGCATCGCCAGCATTGCCGCCCACGACTTTCGCATTCTGGGCCCGGAACGAGAATTCTTTTTCTGCAAAGAGCAACGGCAGAGTATAGCCGCAGAGGCCAGCCGGGTCGCTGCATTCCAGCCATTTTACGCCAGTCGGCAATTGGCAATTTTCCTGAATTATTCTGCAATTGCGTCGGCAAGAACTGATAATCCAGTCCAGTTTGCGCAATTGTGCCAAGGCGACCGCGGCAGACAATTCACTCATCCGGTAGTTCTCACCACAAAAGAGCTCGCCGGCCTGGCGCTCTTTGCTGAAGCGCTCCGGCCGCCAACAGGCGGCTGTGTCGTGGTAGCTCTGGGCGCGCATGCAATACCAGTCGTCATCGGTCAACACCACTCCGCCCTCACCCGAGCCAATGACTTTATAGGCATCCAAACTGATGCAGCCAAAGTCGCCCCAAGTGCCCAAATACTTGCCACGGTAAGTGCCACCACAAGCCTGGGCCGCGTCTTCAATCACCACCAACTTGTGCTCCCGGGCAATGTCCATAATGACATCCATCCGGGCTGGTAAGCCAAGCATATGCACCGGTATCACCGCTTTGGTGCGCGGGGTGATGGCCTGCTCGAAAGCCTGCGGAGAAATGGTCAGAGTCTCGTCAATATCAACAATTATCGGTATGGCTTTGGCCACCACCACCGCCGAAACAGAAGCGAAAAATGTATAGGCGGGGACAATCACTTCATCACCAGGGCCGACACCAGCCGCCACCAACGAGGCAATCAACGCACTCGTGCCAGAATTGACCGCCAAAGCGTGCTTTGAACCAACGTGGGCAGCAAAACAACGCTCAAATTCCTCGGTCTTGCTGCGAGAATTGTAGTAGCGGAAAAAAACGCCGGCATTCGGCTCAGGTTCCTCCGCCGATAAGATGGCCCGAATCTTACTCGCCGCCATTGCTGAGACATTAAATACATCCATAACTTCCATTAACTCATCAATACCATACTTGCTTTTTTGCATCTGCTACTCCTAAGTTGGTGGATAAAGCCGCGACTGATATTTAAGAAAAAGAACGTGTTTTGGAAAAGGAGGAGCGCCGACTGGATGTAACTCAGTGGCACAACAAGAAGAAATTTACTACAATTAATGGCTTTTGCAACCCGTATTGAGCGATGCCACAGCTGAATTATTGACAAAAGTGGAATTTGCTTTCGTTATTCTGTCTTTGCTATTCCCTTACTTCCCAATTCTTTCACCAACCGATCAAGCATACCGCCGGAATTGATATGCGGCAGCCAGAGCCTATCTGAGTGTTCCAGCACAAAACGATTACGAGCCTCGGCTGAAGCAAGATTGCCGCCGTGAGCCGGCATTTCTAAGAGTAACATCCGATTTCCTTCCAAGGCCGTGAGCGTCTCAGGGCTTAACCTTCCGGCCAGTCGCCAGGAAGGGCACCAGATGATGGGCCGCTGCTGTTGCAGAAGTCTCTGAAAGACCTCCTGCTCCAGCGCAGAGTGAAAACCGCTCATATACACTGCGGCCGGAGGAATGCCTGCCAGCTTAGGAGCATTGCGACTGCATAACACACCCAGCTTTTCCGCATTCCACAACGCCGGGTTGCCCATACCGCGCAAGCCACCGCCAAAATCCGTCACGCAACGCCACGGATTCATGCGGATATAACGCGCGATGTTGTTCTCCGCCACAGCATCCCAAACAATCCTCTCGTAGTAGTTGCGATGCCAGATCTTGCCAGGGAAACGCGGCCATTCCCCAGCCTTGACCCGGGCGATATACTCATGAACCACCCGCGATTTGAACGCGCCAATCACATCCCCCAACGACTTTGCCCCCCGCGCTAACTGCAGCAACGAATGAAAATGATCCGGCATAACCACGTACGGGCGGGCATCGTGGTACGGGCGGGCCTTGTGCCCGCCCTCTTCTTGGCTGCCTGGGGCAGGCACGAGGCCTGCCCCTACGTACGGGCGGGCCTTGTGCCCGCCCTCTTCCTCTTCGCCTGGGGCCTTGTGCCCGCCCTCTTCTTGGCTGCCTGGGGCCTTGTGCCCGCCCTCTTCCTCTTCGCCCTGGGCCGCCGCCAATTCCCATTCTCGCGCGACCATTTCTTTGACTGCCGGGGGCGCAAAAATGGCCCCCGCGTCTCGATGCGCGCATATCGTCACAAAATACAATCCGCCGGCGGCGTAATCATAGCCCTTCAGCCGGATTGAGCGTCGGTGATGGATCGCGGGATTATATTGGCTTTGGCTCATCTGGGTAATCCAATAATTTTCGGTAAATGCTTCGCTCTGCATTAAGATAAAACTGTTTTTTGCGAAAACCCATTACCCGCCCCGGCAAAATGCCGATTAACAAAAAATCATAGCTTTTCTATGCTTCTAACAAAAGATCACAGTCATTCCCGGTCCAGGCGGCGATAAAGCGATTTATTGTCTTTTATTTTGTTTGCTTAACCTAAGATAAACCTTGCTTTCAGGCAACAGGGGAATATATTATAAACTCACTTCATTTTTAAGGGCAACTGATGCGCATAAGAACACTCTTGGCATTATCACTATTGCAGACAATTCTGCTGCTCGGCGCAGAGAACTTATTATCCAACCCGGGTTTTGAGGAAGTCACCGCCCAGGGCCATCCGGCTAGCTGGGGCTTAAGTGGCCTCTCCGACCACCGCAGCCTAGATGACACGACCTCGCACAGCGGCAAATACAGCCTCAAATTCAGCAACGCCGGCAGCCCCCATTCCGGCTGTCTACAGCGCTTTGGCGATATTGCCAATCTGCAAGACGACTACGTCTTCCGTGGCTGGGTGAAATACGAGGGCCTCAGCAATGCCATCGTCGGACTGCAACAAGACGCCGTACCTTTCGTAGGCATCTGGACTTCCGTGGCCGGTGGCGGCAATAGCATCAGATTCAACGCTTTCGAACTACCACCCGGAGATAGCGATTGGCGATATTTCGAGAAAGTCTTCCGGGCAAAGGAACTCTGGGCCCGCATCGGCTCTCTGAAACCGGAAAAGCGGCCCCAGACTTGGGCATTTGCTATCCGCATTTACCGCCAACCCGGGACAATCTGGTTCGATGACCTGGAATTCAGCCGTCTGCTCAAGCCGGACCGCCTGGAAGGGAAGCTCAGCTCCAGCGTTTACAGCACCGACAGCCCGCAAGCTATCCTGACCATACAGGCAATCACTGCCACCGGAGCAGAAGCGCTAGCTGCCACGGATATCGCGGTCAAAATCGAGCTAAGCTCGGAGAGCGCAAAAGCGCCGCACGCTGTCCAAGACATCATTTTGGGTGCGACTCCCATAAAAGTGGCGTTGCCATTACACGGCCTGCGTGAGGGGCAATACCGCGTGACTATGCGAGCGACATCCGGAGATTTCCAACCCTGCGAGCTTACTTTTACCTGAATCCGTGAAGTAAAAATCGCATCGTCATTTTTACGGATTCAGGAACTCTGATTTTGA
>CAZUCG010000209.1:0-5529 GCA_964619145.1 uncultured Lentisphaeraceae bacterium
TCATTTGACCTGCGGCCAGGTAGGTAATCAGATGATTGCTAGGGTAATATTTATGGACCATACTGTAACGATAGACGAAATACGGCCCCCAAGGTTCAATCCAAGGCAACTCCTGCATATAATCCAAGACGTTATACTGTTTGCAGTAGGGATTGCCGTGCTTCATCATCGAATTCCAGGAAATTTCAGGCACGAAGTGCGAGTCTTTGCCGAGCTTCTGGCCCATCGCATTGATGCTCTTCTCCAGAGTAATGACCAGCTGACCGTGCTGCCAGCTGCGAAATTTCATCCACTTTTCGCCAAATTCCTTAATGGTCTCCTGCGGCCAGCTAGCCCGAATCTTGGCCGCGTCTTCCTGAGGCATATAAGCGACAAATTCCTCCCGGCAGCGTTCACAAAAACAGCCTTTTCCATCGAGATAATACGGTTCCCAGTTGGACATATAATTGTCGGTTATGTCGTCTGTAACCAGTTCTTTTTCCAGCATCGGCTCAACGCTATTGCGATAATATTCGCCCCGTTGGTAAACTTCCACCGGACAAATCTTGCGCGGATACGCGCTGCCATCAACCATCCGAAATTTCGCCTCTTCGGTATGTCCACCAGGGCCGATACGGAAGCCATTGGCCAGATAATAATGGCCTTTGTAGCGAATGATGCCATCGTTTTTCAGCAGCGAGCCAACAAGTCTCGGTGCGCCGTGGATGCAGTTCATCCCGGTGCCCAGATAGAAATCCGCGAAGGCCTGATTACCAGGGCCATCCGCGACATAGGTGAATTCGTGCCCGACCATCGCCGCCGAACGGAAACGCTTGGGCCGCTCGCCCAGAACAGCAGCAATGACCTGAAAATTGAAGTTCTTCTTGGGACCCTGCCAGTCAGTATCCTCCAGCCAGTACTGGGCCGGATACAACTTATCGGAGGCAGTGTGACTGCTCTTGACCAGAATCGCAGCAGCCTGATTCAGATAATAGTCCTTGAACGCACCTTTGGGAAAACGTTGTAAATTAAAACGGTAAAGCGTGCCGCCATCCGGCAGCGCACTGCTGTCCAGCAGCGGGTTGAGATCGCGCTGGTCAACCAGAGAAAAGCCGGCTGGCAAGGCGACGAACAACTGCAAGGCCTGGCGTTGCAATTCTCCCTCGCACTGGAAGGTAAAATCGAGTGACCCGGGCAGTCCTTCGCCCAAGGCGTGGACTTTATCGAGTTCCTGGGTCGGATGCAGGCGCACATCGATTCCCGTCGGCATCTCCTGAGCGACCAATGCGACATCATCCAGATAGAACTCCCCCAGGCCATAAAGTGCGAAGGTAAAATCTAAGCGTTCACTGCCGGCAGGTGCCAGCACATCGATACTGTTACTCTGCCAATCACTACCGAGGGTAAAACGATGCTGAGCAGTTTCTTTTATCTGGATGTACTTGTTAGTCTCTGGCGATTTTTTCTCAATAGCTACGAATACGCTAAGGGTACTGAGAATCGGGGCCTGATAATGCCGGCCACGAGCTTGAAAACTCAAGCGGAACTTACTGAGCTGAGCCGAGGCGGGAATCTGCACAAATTGGGAGATTTTGTTCGAGATCATCGGCAAGGGCTTAATCAGACTGCTCAGGTTATCTGGGGTCAGTATCGCCGCGCAATTCTTACCGCTGGCAGGCTTCTCCGACTGAATACGGCGTTGCGCCCGCACCGACAACTCTTTGCGGAAGGCGACTATTTCCGGGCCGCCCCCACCTACGTGGGCGTGCGCGTGCCCACGCCATTGACCAAGCTGGTGCGGACCGGCTAAGCCGGCCGCGGAATCCTCAAAATCGCCATTCTGCAGCAGGTTCTCACCACTGACTTGGCTTTTTTGCGGACCATACAGGGAGAAATCAATCGAGACGCCGCCAGTTTCAAAGGCGGCGCGGCTGATTCCGGCACAAAGCAGCAAGAGACAGAGAGTAATTCGCATAGCTATCCTAGTGGTGGTGGTGGTTTTCGTGATTTCAAAAATCATTCAATACTGTATTTGCACGGTTCGTTTTTCGTCGATGGATTGTTGTTCGGCCATCACCAACTTAAAAGAGTCTACGACTTCCGGCAGATTCTGGTATTTATCGGGCTTGACGTTATTTTGCACACAAGTCACAAAATACGCCAGCTCTTGATGCCAGCCAGTCGGCAAGGCCGTGTCGCTGACCGCTGGACTCTCAATAGTGCCGTCCTGCCAGTGTATCTTGTAGCCAGCAGAATTGAGTTGGATCGTGGCCTTCTCGCACTGGATGATAAAACTCATCTCGAAGGGCACGGTTTTTTCAAATCCCCAACCGCCTTCAGCATTTACCAGCGTGCCGTCAGTGTAATCGTAATTGGCGACAACGTGATCGACGCTGCAATCGCTTCTCAAACCCTTGGCACCGAACGCAGTAACTGCCTTGGGACGACCGAAAAAATAACGCACGAGATCCGCGTCGTGCATATGCATATCGAGCAACGCACCGCCACAGAGTTCGTATTTGCTAAACCAGTTCTCCCAAGCGCCGCCGCCATCTGTAGTCGGCGAGATCCGTCTGAAGGTCGCGCATTGGAGCTGGCCGAATTTTCCGGCTTGGTACATTTCGTACGCGTGGCGGTACTCAGGCCAGGCGCGGATACAGAGCCCGACATTGAAAAACTTGTCACTGGCTTCGACTGCGGCGACAATCTCTTGCATCTGTTGCAAGTCACGACAGAGTGGCTTTTCCGAAAAGACGTGCCGTCCGGCTGCGAGCGCGGCGACGATGAATTCTTTGTGCCACGGGGTTGGCACGCAGATATCGATCATATCCACCTCGGCCTTCTGAATCATCTCCATACCACTGCAATAGGTATCGATTTGACTGAAGTCGAATGGCACCGAGTTATCGAAATTGCCGATATTTCCCCACACGGTACTGATATCGCCGCGGCGTCGGTCGGGGTTAATGTCGGCGACGGCGACCACCTGGGCGTTCGCGAGGCTATTGTAAATGCGATAATGCGTCGTGCCCATAAAACCCAGCCCAATAAGACCTATTTTGACTTTCTTTGCCATCATCGTGTCCTTTCTGTTAGTTAATCTAATCTTACTGTGATAGAACAAACTCTTTATCTTTGTTGACCGGCACTAGAGTTGTGCCGATGTCTTGAAATGCATCTTCGCAACCTGGGGCAAAGATTCTCGACCAGCCTTGGCCAGCAGTTCCCGGCCACGCTGCAAGACCTTCGGGCCAGCACCTTTGGGCAATTCTATGCCATACGGACGCCCCAGCGTCTCCAGCCGCCGGACAAACTCATCACGCGCCAGAATAGATGCCGCCGCCACCGCAATATCGGTTTCTGCGCGCGGGTGCTGTTCCAAGACAATAGCTCGTCCGCGCTGTTGCAGAGCCCGCAAGACATTGTCTTTGCGAGCAAATTGATCTGAAATCGCCCGTGGGCAATCGGGCACTTTTTCCAGCAAATTCTCCAAGGCCTTGGCGTGTCCCCAAGCCAACAATCGATTCAAGTTCTGAAAAGAAGCATACATCCGGTTGTACGCTTCCGGACCTATTGCCACCACGCTGTAGCGCTCTTGGACGGTTTCGCGAATCAGCTTCGCCAGTACCGCAATGCGCTTATCGCTACCGATGGCTTTCGAGTCCGTCACCCCGGCTGCCAACAACTTGTTGGCAATCTCGGCATTGCTATAGCAGCAGGCGATCACCAGCGGGCCAAAAAAATCGCCTTTTCCGCTCTCGTCGATGCCGGCGTGCGGCTGGAACATCGCGGGGTTCTCCTGCTGGGCCAACTCGCTCTCATAGCCGAAGCGCGCTTCCTTGAGGATTTCCGGCTCCAAGGTAAACTGCACCAACTCCGCCATCTCCGGCCCCTGGACGGTCAATCTTCCAGATTGATAGGCCACCACATTGCTCTTACCAGACTTTGCCCGCCAGTGCGCGTAAGGCAGGGCAGTAAATACCCAGCCACGGGAAAGCAAGATTTCTCTCAGCTGGGCAATTTGTTCCAGTGAGAGTGTATTGACATAGGTGCTGATTTTCGCCATAAGTCGTGTGCCGATCCCGCTATTTCAGCGGCCAGCCGGCCGAGAAGCAAAGCACCGCAGTCTGGCTGGTTTTAAGTTGCAAAGCCGCTGCCACGACCTTATCGTCAAAAGCACCTCGGACGACGCCACCTAAGCCGACTGACGCGCAGTAGAGGTAGGTATTCTCTGCCATCATAGCAGCATTGACCACAGACCATCTTTCCAGGTAACCCGGGTGATTAATACGGGTACTATCTGCCACAAAAACCAAGTTCAGCGGTGCAGCAGACACATAAGGCTGGCTGCCGGTATCTGCCCGACAATCCTTGGCTTCCTGCAAGACTAGTGCGTGATTCTTAGCGTCATACAGCCAAACGCCATCTTGCTTAACCACATAAACATCTATTTCCTGGGTATTGACTGCTGATGGAGCCGTACGCTTGTCCTCGCGATTATAGCCCCAGGTCGCCCACAGCAAATCACCGAGATGCTGCAAAGATAGTGCCTCAGGTTTGAATGCGCGAGTACTTTGCCGTTCACTGAAGGCCTGCATCAACGGCATCCCGCCTTTGCGGTCTGGTGCTGGCAGCCGTACTTCCTGAGCAATGATACTTGTAGTCATAATCACTCCTAAAATGCTGATCAATAAAAATAGTCGTCTTCTCATTATAACCTTACCGTCCCTAGTCGAAAATAGACAAAAAAACTACCGGCGCAGTAAAAACGTAATCCAAATTTTGTTTTTTTCAAGTACTGAGGTTGCGAAAGCCCAACTCCCGACGTGGAAATGCCAGTTCGAATCGCGTTTTGCCGTTCACAGCCAGGACAAAAGGGGTCGCGTTTTCGTTAGTCCAGCTTAGCAGGGTGGGAGTCTCTGTCCTGATTTATAGACCCGTATTCGAGCACCTGCCCAACTTAGGAAAGATATCAAGTGAGATTATCCCGCTGCTCAAATCTGTTCAGCTGTTGGCACCTGAGGTCATTTTTCCGCCAGCTGAGAGACTAGCACCGCCCCGCTGCTGTAAAAAGCCCCTTCTGGCAAAACCAGAAAAGGGTATTATATTTATTAGAATTCACAACTAGGATTAGTAATGAGCGGCGCGAGACAACCAACTTGTTACATCATCGCGGGGCCTAATGGTGCCGGCAAGACCACCTTCGCACTGAGTTTCTTACCGCAAATCGCCGAATGTCAGAATTTCTTAAACTCAGACGCCATCGCTTCGGGCATCTCCCCGCTAGATTCGAAAGCGGCAATCGTGCCAGCCAGCAAGTTATTCCTGCAGATGATCGCGGAAAAAATTTCTCAGCGGGTAGATTTTGCCTTCGAGACTACATTGTCTGGGATCAGCTTCTTGCCCAAGATCAAAATTTGGCGGCGTGATGGCTGGCGGGTGATTTTGTACTACTTGTTTATTCACAGCCTCGACGTCGCGACTTCGCGAGTGGCGCAACGAGTAGCACAAGGCGGCCATAACGTCCCCACGACCACTATCAGCCGACGC
>CAZUCG010000210.1:0-5519 GCA_964619145.1 uncultured Lentisphaeraceae bacterium
TAGGCGGTACGTTCACGCACAGAGGCGCGGTCTCCGCTAAAGGTGAAGTGTTCCCATCCGAGTTGTTCGGGTTGCTTGAAACCCTGCTGTATTCTCAGTCTCAGTTATTGGCGATAGCGCTGCTGATTATGCTTATAGGCCGACTGCAGCCAAAACTCTGTCCATAGTTTTTTGCGCTACTTTCTGGGCTCGGGCGGCGCCATCCTGCAAGATGTCCTCCACCATTTGTGGTTTTTCTTGCAATTTCTTACGTCGTTCGCGCATTTCCGCGAAGTACGCGCTATACTTCTTGTACAATGTCTCTTTGGCATAACCGTAGCCCATCCCCCCGGCGAGGTAGTGCTCGCGCAACTCAGCTTGCTCTTCTGCTGTAGCCATCAGCTTGTAAAGCGCGAAGACGTTGCATTGGTCAGGGTCTTTCGGGTCCTCCATAGGGGTGGAGTCGGTGACAATTTTCATAAATTTGCTGCGTACGGGTTTGCCCTCGCCGAAGATATCGATGGTATTGCCATAACTTTTTGACATCTTCTGGCCGTCCAACCCTGGCACCACAGCGACTTCCTCTTGAATAATGGGCTCCGGGATAACCAGCATATCCTCGCCATAGCGATTATTGAACCGGATTGCCAAGTCACGAGTCACCTCAAGGTGTTGTTTTTGGTCTTTCCCTACTGGCACTTGTTGGGTGTCATACAGAAGGATATCGGCGGCCATCAGCACCGGATATGCCAGCAGCCCGTGGTTGGCCTCTAAGCCGTGTGCCAATTTCTCCTTGTACGAATGACAGCGCTCCAGCAGCCCGACGGGGCAAATACAGCTGAGAATCCAGGTAAGGCTCTGCACGATGGGGACATCCGATTGGCGAAAAAACACCGTCTTTTCCGGGTTCAATCCGCAGGCCAGGAAGTCTAGGGCGACATTGAAAGTACGCTCGCGCAAGAGTGCCGGCTCGGGCATCGAGGTCAGAGAATGCAAGTTGGCGATAAAATAAAAACATTCGTTGTCATCCTGCTTCTCCAAGGACTGGCGCATAGTGCCAAAATAATTTCCTAAATGCAGTGTGCCAGATGATTGAATGCCAGTCAGGATTCGTTTGCCGGACATAATTGTTGGTTCCTTGTAGAATTAAAAACAGCAGATAAGTAAAACAGTTAATATATTATGACTGGTGCTGTTTTGCCAGTGTTTTGTACTACGAGTTGCGAAAATCAGCTTAGTGCCAGCCGTAGATGGAGTAGTTTAGCCGACAATGCCCAGAGCAAAAACTAACTCGGGCCAGGGGTGTTAAAAAATCTAACTGTCGCGAATTGAAAAGTCGGCTGGCTATAATACATTATTACATTTCTGGTTATTATTTGCAAGGAGAAAATAAGAAAATTATGAATGGACTATATCTACTTGTTTTTGCCACAATCTTCTTTGCTTTGGCGTATATTATATATGGGAAATATCTATCGGGGTGTTTTGCTCTAGACCCAAAACGCACCTGTCCGTCTCAGAGCAAGCAGGACGGGCACGACTTCACTCCCACTCCGCCGGCAATCCTGTTCGGCCATCATTTTGCCTCGATTGCCGGCTCGGGGCCTATCGTGGGGCCGGTAATTGCGGCTATTTTCGGCTGGGCTCCCGCGGCATTATGGGTGCTGATCGGCTGTGTGTTTGTCGGTTCAATGCACGATTTTGCGGCTATGTTCCTTTCCGTTCGCAATGACGGACGCTCGATTGCCTATGTTATCGAAAAAGAGCTCGGTTATCTCGGCCGGCAGATTTTTCTGTTATTTTGTCTGGCCAGCCTGATGTTGATTGTGGCTGTTTTTACCATTATGGTTGCGCAGACTTTTGTGAGCACGCCATCGGTGACGACTTCATCTGCGCTGTTTATTTTGCTTGCGCCGTTCTTTGCCATTGCGCTTCGTCAGAAGATGCTTTCGTTGTCTGAAGGCAGCATTGTTTTTGTGCCGCTGCTATTTTTGTGCGTCTGGTTGGGTTGCGTGTTCCCGTTGGATTTGACCGTCTTGCTAGGCTCGGCAGACAATGCCAGGACTGCTATCCGCATCGGATTGCTGTATTACGCTTTCGCGGCTTCGGTCTTGCCAGTGTGGATTCTCTTACAGCCGCGGGATTACCTTAGTTCCTATTTGCTTTTAGGGACTATGTTCTTGGGCATCGCGGGGGTAGTTTTCTATCGTCCGGAGTTCGCAATGCCAGCCTTTGTGAATCCAGGCTTGCTGACTCCCGAATCACATTTGCGCTTGATTCCAGATTTAATGCCGTTATTGTTTGTAACCATAGCTTGTGGAGCCTGTTCAGGCTTTCACGCACTTGTCGCTTCAGGCACATCCTCTAAGCAGATAGCCAACGAGAAGCATATCCAGCCTGTGGCAATGGGGGCAATGTTGGTCGAGGGTATCCTAGCCATTCTGGCCATTATCAGCGTCGCGTATCTCAAATATGATAATTTCACCGAGATATTTTACAGTCGTAATTTTGTTCCCACTATGGCTTTTGCCAGTGGCATTGCGACTTTTGCGGCCAAACTGGGATTGCCGTATGATTTTGGCGTCAGTTTTTTGTGCCTGGCGGTATCAGCTTTTATGCTGACTAGCTTGGATACCGCCACGCGTCTGGCGCGTTTTATCTGGCAGGAGTTATTCTTGCCCCGGCAGTCTGCCACAGAAACAGCGCCGGCAGCGACAAGTGCGCCGTGCGGGCGTTTATGGCAGCGTCTGCTGGGGAATCGTTGGATAGCGACCGGCAGCGTCGTTATTTTGTCAAGTTTCCTGGTATTCAGCGACAGTGTGTTGCGGATTTGGCCGGTGTTTGGTGCAGCAAATCAGCTGATGGCGGCTTTGACCTTGATTGTTCTGACGCTGTGGTTGCTGCGCACTGGACGTAAATTGTGGTTTGGCCTATTGCCGGCGTTGTTTATGACCGTGGTAAGCGTCTGGTCTTTGCTGATCCTGATTGGTAACCGCTGGGAAAAAGAGAAACTCCTGGCCGGCATCGGTACTGTCCTGCTGCTGGCAGCCATCCTACTGATTGGTTTGTCGATCCAGACGGTCAGAAAACATTTTCTGCTAAAAACGCAGCAGTAAATAAATTATCGGGTGCGTAGTGGAATGGCTGCAGTAATAATTAGAGGCCATCCGGATAGGCCTCGCCTCTTTCTTGCTTTCTGTATTTTTTAGCGTTTTTAGCGTTTTTAGCGGTTAAAAATATCTTTGGCTTTTTGGATGCGGTCTAATTAGGGCGAAATATTTTGTCGATTTGAATTTATTCGGCGAGGCCTTGGCGTTACGCCGGCCTTAGTGACTGAATTTTTCCAGCAAATTGGTTAAGCTGGCGGCCGCTCTGGGGTGGGCAAAAGTTTTCAGCTTAGTCCCCATATCTCGCCATTGTTCCTGGTTGTCCAGCCAATCTTGCAATAGTGCTTGGAGTGATTCCGGGGTCGCCTGGGCTTGAGGAAAGTACTTGGCGGCGCCGGCAGCGACTAGCGCCTCAGCGTTGATGCGTTGGTGGTCATCAGCGGCAGTCGGTAAGGGTATGAGAATAACTGGTTTGCCGAAGAGTGCCAATTCACAGATGCTGGAGGCGCCTGCCCGGCAGATAACTAAGTCCGCCGCGAGGTAGCAATTTTCGATACTGGGGTCACCACGTCGAATCGAGGCAGGTACGCCTGCTGCTTTATAGGCCGTCAGCAAGGCAGCATTATCGTCCGTGCCAGTTAGATGCAAAAATTGCAGCTGTTCCTGCCAGGGCGAAAACTTTTGGGCAGAATCCCTGAACAGCTCGTTGATGGCCTTGGCGCCTTGGCTGCCGCCGAAGACTAGCACTGTTTTGCGGGTATTGTCAAGGCCAAGCGAGGGCAAAAAATATTCTGATACTTCAGGCAGGTTCGAGGCTAGCACAATCGCATCTCGCAATGGCATTCCGACCATTTTCGAGTAACAACCGTGCAACTGCTTGCGGTTAGTTAATGGGAGACTGAGCCCAACTGCTGAGGCTTTGCGACTAAGTAAACGATTCGCTTTGCCCATCAAGGCGTTGCCCTCGTGCAATACTAACGGCAGCTGATTTTTAGGTAAGGCCAAGCAGGCTGGTACAGCCGCGAAGCTGCCCATCCCTAATAGGACATCAGGTGATAATTCGCGCAAAATCTTGCGGATTTCGCGCACACAAGTCCAGAGTTTACCGGGGTAGGTTAGATATTGCCATATTTTTTCTGGGCTAGGTGCTGTTTTGGTCTGCACTGTATTGAAGTTATAGGACTTGGCAATCTCCATCTGCTCTTTGGCGTGTTTTCCCGAGACCAGCAGAGTTACTTTTCCTCCTCGCAGGGTATATTCTTTGGCCACGGCTAAAGTAGGATAGAAATGTCCGCCGGTACCTCCACAAGCGATGACCAAATGCCGACATCTATCATTGACTACCATAATATCTCTAACTCCAACCCAAGCGCACTTGCGAAAGGACATTTCTGGGGCAAGAGCTGGTCGGCACGTTACAGTTACCGGCTCTTCTTTCTCTCAATAGTGCATTACGCGGAAAACAAGACGTTTTTTTTCGGCAAACGAATCAGGGTGCAAACAACTCACATTGGTACTCCGAAGCTTTTTCCCTCCCAGCTAGCCGGTCTATTAGACGGCAAAGAGCTGTTGGGGTCTGTCTCAGCAATGCTGATGCAAGAAAATTGCAGCGCCAGCAAAAAAAGTAACAACCCAGCAATGACCACACGCATAATGCATTACCTCCCCTGGCGAATCGCGAGAATTTATAACATAAAAAAAGCTTTCATCTCCAAAAACTGCAAGACCAGCACTGCCAGCAGGCAGACGCAGGAAACCAGCATACAGATGGCAAATATAGTTTTCATAACTTACTCTCCGAAAATATCGCTGCTGTTGAGATCAAGGGCGGCGGGCTCAGCCGCTTCGGTGGTCGGAGTCTCTAGCTTCGGCTCCTCGGGTGCTTGTTCATCGGCATCGTCGCGGTTGTCACCGACTGCATTACGGAGTATCTGCTCGGGCTGCATTTGCCGGGCGGAGATGATGATCTCATCCCCGATATCGATGTCGGCGATAGAACCGTGGGTGAGGTCAGCAATAGACTGGAAAGGCATTGCCTTGATGACTGCCAAAGTCGCGATATATTTACCGGAGCGAGTAACTGCCAGGCGCACGTCACGCATAATTTTTTTATTAGACAAATCCACCACTACAAATCCGAAATCCGTGTTCACGCGCATCACCTTACCGATGCAATCGTGGTCGATAGCGTCCCAGGAATCTACTTTTGTGCCTTCGTCGGCATCGACGAAGCCGACTCGTTCTTGCAGCTTCTTAATTCGGCTCAGATGTTCGTCATTTTCGCTTTCCAGGGTGGTTAACTTCTCTTCCAATTCACCGATGACTGACTTCTGCTTGTCATACTCGCCTTCTAGAAAGTCACGCCGGATAAGCGCTTCATTGATTTTCTGGCAATCTTCTGCCAAGAGCATTAACTGTGTTTTCAGGGTATTC
>CAZUCG010000211.1:0-5481 GCA_964619145.1 uncultured Lentisphaeraceae bacterium
GTCGAAGAAGTGAGCATCCTGCAAGGATATGTCCAGGAGATTATCTCCAGTCGCCGGCTGTGGCGGCAGTTGAATCAGGAAGAGTTGGCCCGGACGGCTGCCAACCTGCGCATTCGTGAGGTGTTGGCTGAGCGGAAATTATTGTTCCTGGTAGATTTACAGATGAATTGGGGCAGTGATTGGGTCGGTATGTCTTCTGGTGAACATCACGGTAGTACTGCTTGGGGGCGCCGTTTTGGACTGCATATTACAGACCTCGCCCAAAACCATCTATCGTCGCATCCCAGCAAGGTATCGTTTATCGATGCGATGACCAAGCAAGGTGGCCATCCCGAGAGTTATTATTATCCCTTGCGGGATGACACCTACAAAATCTACCAGGTAGCACAAAATATCCCGGCTTATTCGCTGCGCAATGCCTTTTGTGAGAATTCGCGTCTGTTTACCACCCAGGACCGGCTCGACCGGCTCTCACCAGAGCTATATGAGCGCCTTTGTGCTTACAGCATCGATCTATTGCGGGTTTTACTGGACGAGCGTGCTACCGGCTCTTCACATATCTATGAACAGGCGCTGCGCACTCGCCCCTTTGATTGGCGCTATAATTGGAGTCTGCTGGTCAAATCATTCAAATTCGATGATTATTCTGCTTCGGTATTGCCGCAGTTGCCAGTTCCAGGGACTATGCTCGCGCTTTTTGAGATCAGCAAGGAGTATTTGCCGATAGCCAGCGGCGATGTCGCTAATGCTATCTGTGCCTTGACTGATGCTCGCGCCAGTGCAGTGATTTATGGCTTGGGGCCATACAGTTTGGCACCGGCGGCTTTTCGTTATGACCAGAATTTCGTCAACGTTGAGCAAGTCCTGGATGTGGGCGAAAACGAGAGTAAATTGTCATCGTTTATCGGGCGCTCGAGGCGGGAAAAAACTCTGCCCTTGTTGTCTGTGCTGGAATACCCGATTTATGTGCGTGAGAACCCCGCTATGATTTCACTGGACAATATCACCGAGCACGAATTCCTGCTCTTGAATGGCATCCTTAATACAGCACCGAAAAAATTCGGTCTAGCTGGCCTCTCCTCAACTTTCTCCAGCCGGATTTTTTTAGCGCTGGATGGCCCGGGGGCATTTTATTTAGAGCGCGGCGAGCCTCTGAAAATCTTGACCAAATGTCGTCTTTTGGCCTTGAATGCCTCGCCGGAACAGCCTTCTGGGCGCGGCTTTGCCAATCCAGAAGAATTCGATTCGAGCTTCTTTGCCACTGCGGTCGAAGATATGTCGTTTTTGAATCACGAGCGCAAGAACAACCTGGCCGGGATGAGCGATGATTTGTCAGAGCAATTTTTGCGTATTGGTGATGCGGCCATTGTCGAGATGAAGCAGGCTCGCGCTGAGTTCCGCTGGCTGGATTATTTGCAGCACCTCTATGTCGCTTTGGGGGCGCAGAGCAAGGCCTATCAGCGAATGGCTGATATCACCAACGATATGCTGAAGGCTGTGGTGTTTTATTTGGCATTGATGCTGCCATTCTGCTTTTTCCTGGAAAAACTGCTGTTTAAATTCAAGCGAATTGAGCTGGAGATGTTGGTCTTCGCTGGGTTGTTCGTCTTGACTTTTCTGGTGTTCCGGCAAATCCACCCGGCTTTCCGGGTGGCTCAGACACCAGAAGCGATTTTTATAGCTTTCATTATGGGCGGATTGGGACTCTTCGTGATTAAAATTCTGCACGATCGTTTTGAGGGTGAGATGCACCTGCTGTTTAAACAGGACATCGCCAGCGTGGGGACGGCTGAAGTCGGGATGTCAACAGTCGGGCAATCCGCGCTGCTGATCGGGGTTAACAATATGAAGCGCCGGCGGATTCGGACGGCCTTGACGACTGCCACCGTGGTGCTGGTGACTTTTACGATGCTGGCCTTTACCAGTATCTCGAAAAAACTCAGCCCGACGGTCGTGAATCGCGCCACGGAAGCGCAATATACCGGCCTGATGTTCCATTGGCCAGGTAATAGCTGTATGGACGAACCGACTTTGCGCTGCCTGAGAGAATTGTTTTTTGGCAATGGCGATATCGCTGTGAGGCGTTGGCTGATGCCGGCAAAAATGCCCAGTGGCGCGCTTGTTTTTCGGGTCACCAGCAATGCCGGGAAGGTCGCTAGCGTCGATGCGATGCTGGGGCTCTCGCCCCGAGAGGATGGCTTCATTCGGCGCATACCCTTGAAAAGCGGGCGCTTCTTTTCTGCTGAACGGGCTTTTGAATGCGTATTGCCCGAAGCCTTAGCTAATGCATTGGAAATTCCCCAAGACGACCTCTTGGGGCAGTATTTGTTTTTCAATGGCTATCGCTTCGCTATCGTCGGGATCTTGTCAGACCAAGAATTCCTGAACCTGAAGGACATCAATAACCGCCCCATCCTGCCCATTAAACGGATGGTCCTGCAAGCCGGCAACGATGCCAGCACCGGACAAAGTTTTGCCGACGACAAGGAGAATGGCGTCTTCTTTACCGACTTGACCGACCTGGCCATCATACCTCAAGGCACCGCCAAGTTGCTGGGAGCGCAACCGTATAGCATCTCCTTGAAATTGCCGCCGGGGCAGAAAATCTGGGATCTGGTCGAGAGGTTACTAACCGTCACCAATGCCAGTAAGTTCTATATCGGCAGCCAGGTGGAATTCAGAATCGGCGAGAAGGCAGAGCGCTCTGTCCCAGCCGGAGTATATTTCATCGGCGCAGGACATCGGACATCTATCGGAGGGCTGGCTTTCCTGATTATCCCATTGTTGATTTCCGGGACTATTATCCTGAACACTATGATGGGCTCAGTTTTTGAGCGCAAATCTGAGATTGCCATCTACAACGCAGTCGGCTTGAACCCGACCCATATTGGGATGTTTTTCTTGGCCGAAGCTTTCGTCTATAGCGTAATCGGCTCGGTTGGCGGGTACTTGATCGGGCAATTTGCCAGCATCTTTTTGACCAGGACAGGGCTGATCAGTGACATCAATTTGAATTTTTCTTCCTTGAGCGTCGTCTATGTGATTTTATTCACAGTGGCTATAGTGCTGTTATCCACCATCTATCCGTCTATGGTCGCTACCCGGGCGGCCGTGCCCTCCGGTAAACGCAAGTGGTCACTGCCCAAGACCAACGGCCACATTATGGATGTCGTCTTCCCGTTCATCTACCAGGAAGACTTGATCCACGGCATCAATGGCTACTTGGCGGATTATTTTTCCCGCTTCACTGAAGCGTCGTTTGGCGATATCATCGCTCTGATGGTTGACAAACAGGTCGGTACTGACGAGAAGGGCTTGGAGGTGCTCAGCGTGACCTATAATGTCGCTCTGCCGCCATTTGACCTTGGAGTGACCCAGGATATGTGCTTTACTACTGCCTATTGCCACGAGGTGCAGGCGTATCGCTTGAGTATGCGCAATACCCGCTTGACTGGACAAGACAGTAACTGGACTGCGACCAATCAGCCGTTCTTGGAAAAAATGCGCACCTACTTGCTGCATTGGCGGAACTTAAGTCAAGCGGAACGCGTCGATTACGAACGCCTGGGACACGAATTTTTCTCGCCAACGGCTGTGCCAGCGCCGCTGAATGAGCGCCCCTAAGAGTCTCTGCTCAGGCCTTTTTTTAATTTAACACCCACATACTAACGCATTGCTATGTCAACACGCCAGAGTCAAGACTACGAGTTGGAGCAATACCGGCAGTTAATGACCCCGCCGGAACAGTTTGCCGATGGCTTCAGTTGGAAGACGGTCGCCGGGGCAATCTTTCTGGGGTTGTTCATTATGCCCGGGAGTATGTATTTATCTCTCGTGGTAGGTCCGGAAGCGAATATGGGCACCGCCGCCCGCTGGGTCACTATTATTTTGTTTGCGGAAATCGCTCGGCGCTCTTTTAAAGAACTCAAGATGCAGGAGATATATATCTTCTACTTTATGGCCGGGCTGGCTATCGCCTCGCCTTTTCAGGGACTGCTCTGGAATCAGTACTTGGTCCAATCCGACTACGCCAATGCTATGGGGGTGGCACAAGAAATACCATCCTGGTGGGCACCGTCAGCGGCAGTCATTAAAGCGGAGGGGCACAATTTCTTCTGCCGGCCCTGGCTGGCGCCGATTGCCCTGATTGTGGTCAGTTTATTGGTCAGCCGACTAGACCAATTCGGCTTCGGTTACATCCTCTACCGCATCACCAACGATGTCGAAGAATTGCCGTTCCCGATGGCGCCGGTGGCGGCTTCAGGTATCACTGCTTTGGCAGAGAGCAAGGCCGGTACTGAGCGCTGGCGCTGGCGCTGTTTTTCCATCGGTGCGGTAATGGGCCTCGGCTTTGGGGTGTTTTATATCGCCATCCCTGCCATCAGTGGTGCCATCCTGGATAAACCGATTCAGCTATTGCCGATTCCCTGGGTGGATTTCACCCGCGCGCTGTCTAAATTCCTGCCGGCCACGCCGATCAATCTCAGTTTTAACCTGATGTATTTTTTCACCGGGATGGTCTTACCGTTCTGGGCTGTTATTGGCGGTACCTGTGGAGTGCTGTTCACTTTGTTTTTCAATCCAATTTTGTTCCACAGCGGGATTCTTTCCCACTGGGATCCGCAGATGGATGTAGTGAATACCCTGTACAGTAATAACGTCGATTTCTTCCTTTCATTCTCGGTGGGGCTGACCTTGGCGGTCACCTTGGTGAGTATCAGCAAAATCTTCGGGCCATTGTTAACGAGCCTGCGCCAGAGACGAGGCCGGCAGGAACAACTGTCTGCCGGCAAAATGCCTTATGCTGCCAGTCAATCTAAATGGAAACGGCTGTTCGTGGACGACCCGAGACGCGGGGACTTCTCGATCTTTATCGCCTTGGGAATTTATTTTTTCAGCAATGCCTTCTGGATTGGCCTGAGCTGCTGGTTGATTGAGGGCTTCCCGTGGCATTTCTTTGTGGTTTACGCTTTGCTGCTGACGCCATTGTTGTCTTATGCGACTGCCAAACTCGAGGGATTGTGCGGCCAGGCTTTGACTATCCCGTATATCAAGGAAAGTACCTATATCCTTAGCGGTTACCAGGGAGTGAAAATCTGGTTCGCACCTGTGCCCATACCCAACTACGGCATTGCTACGGTCGATTTCCGGGTCTTGGAGTTGACCGGGACCAAGATTATCAGCAAAATCAAGACGCAGTTGGTGACTATACCGATTGTGATTATAGCCTCGATTGTCTTTTCGCAATTGCTCTGGCAGATGGCAGAAGTGCCTTCGGCGGCCTACCCGTATGCTCAGAAAATGTGGGATTTGAATGCCAAAAATATGTGCCTGACCTACAGCTCGACAATGGAGGGCGGGTCGATGTTTATGGAAGCGCTGCGGGGAAAATATGTCCTGGCTGGACTAGGCGGGGGCATCGTTACGTTCTCACTGCTATCGTTGTTGGGTATGCCGACGTTGCTGTTTTTTGGCGTGGTC
>CAZUCG010000212.1:0-5471 GCA_964619145.1 uncultured Lentisphaeraceae bacterium
TACGGGTCAACGAGCGGACCATTTTGCGGATGTTACGCAATGGTAAAATTCAGGGCGCCAAAATTGGCGGTCAATGGCGTTTCAACGGCAGCCAGATTGACAAGGTCTTTTTCCCCACCACTCCGATTGGTGAGGATGATGTACCGTTGTCGGTTTTAACTCGTCCTTTAGTTGGGACCACGGTCAGCCGGATGATGGACTTCAGCCGAATCATTCTTGACTTACAGGGCAAGAACGTCGAGGAAATCATCACTGAAATGACCAGCCACCGCATCTTCAGCAATTTAGTCTTGGATGTACAAGACGTGCGGGAAAAATGTCTGGCTCGGGAAAATGTCCTCAGCACTGGAGTCGGCAATGGCGTGGCCATTCCCCACCCTCGTGATCCGGTGCCGACTCTGCGTGTCCCGGCCTGTGTGATTTATGGCTACTCCAAAGACGGGGTGGACTTCAATGCCTCCGATGGCAACCCAGTGCATTTCTTTTTCTTGCTCTGCAGCCAGAATATCGAGCTGCATCTGCATCTGATGGGTTGTATGGCCCGCATCCTGAAAGATGAACAGTTTATGAGCGCCCTCCCCAAATGCGATTCCAATGAGGAGATAATCAAGCTGGTGATGGCCCACGAGCGCTCAGAATTTCTGGCTCTTGACGACGCCATTATGCAGGAATATCGGGCTTGATCGCGCTTGTCGGCCTTCTGCTTGGCAAACTTCCTATTATTTAGCCTTATACAGGAATTTAGGACTATGCGCAGACATTTATTGAATATACTTATACTGCTGCTCTTCTGCTGCTGCGGCAGATCATTTACTGCAGAAGATGCGACCGTGCCTCAGGCAGCCGATCTGTTCAAGTTCGAACAAGAAGCGCGAAAGAATACCGGCAAGAACTACGAAGCTATTCTTCTGGCTTATCAGAATCTCCCCCGTATCCCTGCCAATGCTGGCAAAGTCAAGACTTGTCTGCAAATCGAAAGGGATACCAAGAAGATGCTGTCTGACTTGGACAGTACTGCTATAAGGCAAAGCTCCTTGAACGTGTTGATCGATCAGCTGAAAGGCAAAAGCAACCTCCTGCCCCAAGATACGTCGTTCCTAAACCACTTCCAGCAAAAGCTGATTGATATGGGTAAGGAACAAATCACGATGAGAAAAGTCTTACAAAGCAAATATAAAGACCTGCTGCTGATTCTAAGAACCATCCCGCCACCGCAACAGTTCATCACCCGCTGCGGCTTGGAAATGACTCTGTTGGGGAAAAACCGACCTGCCTGCTATGTCAGCAGGCGCCCAATTAATATCACCACCTACCAGGAAATTAACGAATTCGGCAAATCCGGACAACGCCCGGGCGAGATGTTGCCCGAAGCGCCGCTACAAGGTGATGTCAATCTCGCTCAGGCCGAGGAGTTCTGCCGCCATTTGAGCCACTATGAGGCTTTCACTTTCCGACTCCCAAAACGCTCGGAACTCGCTCAGATGGAGCGCCAGCAATTATTGCCCGAGATTGCAGTCTGGAGTATGAGTGAATGGTCGCGAGGATGGGAGCAGCAAGAAATTTCCAAGCGCTTTGGCTGTAAATTGTTCGGCGTCTGGGACCCCGCTCGAGTGTTGCGACTGGAGCAGAATGCCGGTTTCGTCGGCGAATTGCCGCAGGCTTTCTATCCACAACTGGGATTTATGGTGGTTACCGACGTAGCTACCGGCAATCAACTGCGTTTGCAACGCATTCGAGACGAATTGTTACAGGAGACTGCTGAACAATGAAAAAAACGGCTTGGTACTTCTGCTTATTTATAGGCCTGGTGACTTTGCTCGCCCCAGCTAAAGCCCAGGATAAAGTCCGGGGTAATTATTTACGCACGGAAGTGCGCAAAGAAGAAGCCCGGGAACAATTCGATTGTTATTTAGGGACTGGCCTGGCTTCCCAACCCCGCCTAGTCTTCCGACGACAAAAATTTATCACTTATTATGAAGTGCGCCTCTTCGAAGCGCTATTGCGCACCACTTTGGAAAGTGATAACAACACTGGTAAAACCGCTTACTCTTACCAATACCAAGTGCTGCCCGGAGAATTTATCGAGGGTGAAATTCTTACTCGCACTGAAACTCAAGACCACGGTCCATTCGATGCGACTACTTTCAGCATTAATGGCAAATCACTGCGTACCGACGCAAACGGCGAGATCGTTGACAGCGGCGCTAACGACCTCGGCATTCTTGAATTTTTCGACAAATGGGAAAACCGGCAGATGGAATTAGAGGTCGAGCACGACACTCTTGGGATAAAAAAATTGACCGTGTACCGAATTATGCCTCGCCGTTCCAAGGCTGACGAAAAGACCCTCGATGAATCCTTGGCCAATGACCTGCTGGTATCCTTCAATCTTGATTACGAACAACGCCGCACTGCCCCAGAACGCGACAATCTGAAGATCGAATATCTGCCCAGCACCAGCGTCATCACTCCTGGCACACCGTTCAGTATCGCTATCAAGATCAGCAACCTCGGCCTGCAAGACACGAGCAATCTGACCGGCTATATCTTCTCACGTGAGCCCTGGTTGCACGGCAAGATGTTCTATTTCGGGGCCATCAAACCAGGTAAGTCGCTCGTGTTCACCCGGACTTTCTGGCCCGATCAGGCAATTAGAGTGGCGAACTGCTTCGCCAGCATTTCCTTTATCGACAGCTGGGGTAAATTACCGCAGCCGGTCTTGTCGCTGAAAATCCCTACCAGCGTTAAATAGACCGCGGAAGGCTTGTTCTGGACTTTCCCAGCTCAGCGTCCTATCGTCCTATCGTCCTATCGTCCCATTCGTCCCATTCGTCCCATCCATTCGTCCCATTCGTCCCACCCATTCGTCCCATTCGTCCCATCCATTCGTCCCATTCGTCCCATCCATTCGTCCCATTCGTCCCACCCATTCGTCCCATTCGTCCCATCCATTCGTCCCATTCGTCCCATTCGTCCCATTCACCTCAAAGAAATACACCCGCCTCAAGTAAAGAGTATTGCTCTGCAGCCGGCATTCTTTACTTGGCAGGCAAAAAATATTGCTCTCAACCAGCGTGATGCTACTCGACAGCATTAACAGTGACAACAGTGGCATTTGCCGGCCAAGTTCACAGCTACAGTTGCATAAATGCAGTTATGGCATTATATTGATACAGTTGTTTGGTTTACGCGCGAGATGCATTTCTCCGAGTCTAAGCCAACAAATTATAGTAAGCACAGAAGATGCCATTCAAGGAGGCCTACCATGGCTACGAGCCGCGGTTTCGAAATCCCCGAATTATTCCCCCAACCTAAGCAACTGCGACCCACCGAGGGCATTAGTGAATTAGCGATCGATGTACGCCTCAGCACGACAAATGTATTGCCGTTACAACGCAAGGCAGTGCGCTCAGTTTTATCGGCCGCTGGTGTAAGGGTAGTAGCAAATAAGAAAAAATATATCGTCGATGCTAGAGTCAATAAACCCGAAAGTTTTGAGCTAAGTTCTGTCCCGGAGCCCTGCCGCAAAGACTACTACGAGCTTGAAGTCTCTGGCAGTGAGGTGCATATCCGCTCACCTTATCAAGAAGGGATGGTCTGGGCAGCCCAGACCTTGGCGACTTTATTCACCCTGATTATCGATGGCAAGAAAGTCCCAAACCTGACTATCCAAGACTGGCCGACGTTGCCAGTGCGAGGAATTTTTATTGAAAACAAATGGGGCCCCGACCGAATGCTGCCGACCGATTGGTTCCAAGCCATTGACGCAATCTCAGCAGTCAAAATGAATACCCTTGGCATCGGGTTGTATGGCTGCTGGGGCAGTTGCCGTCTCGAAGGAGAAGACAAACCAGCCGAGTTTTTGTTCGCACCCTCGGATGACGAGGAAATGGCAGACCTGAAATCTGAACATCGTCTGCGCTGGTATGACCCGGCTGGCGACTTGTGGCACGATGAGACTTATCTGCCTTATATGTTCCAAGACGACACCCTGGCAGAGGTCATAAATTATGGCAAAGAGCGCGGCGTAAATATCATCCCTTTCTTTAATAGCTTGGGCCACAATACCTTGATACCACGACTAAGGCCGCGAATTTCGGCTCGCGATGAAGCCGGCAAGCCTACCGGCGTGGGATACTGCACCAGCGCGCCTGAAACTCGCGAATTCTTGGAAAAACTCTACGCCGGCATCGTCGAAAAATATTACCCCGATGGCCTCGAGTATTTTCATATCCAGTTAGATGAAGTCTGGCCGACCTTCCCGCATCCCGAAAACGCACTGAAAAAGGAATCGCCGTGGTGTCGCTGCCCGACCTGCAAAGACCAGCAGCAGGGAAAACTTTTTCAAGACCACTTGCTCTGGCTGGTGGAAATGCTTAGCCAAAAGGGTGTCCAAAAAGTGGTTTTCTGGAATGACCAGTTGACCAGAAATGACCAGCTTCTCGACGAGGATTTTGTCCGCCGTCTCGAAGAAGCGAACTTAAAAGACCGGGTTGTCATCCACTGGTGGTGGTATGACAACCATAAAATCCACCCTAGCGTCCAACCGCAGAGGGCGAAAAAACTCGGCCTGAATGATAACTGGGTCGCACCTATGACCTGCTATTACAACTGGACGACCTACAGCTACCACCGGCCCAATATCGAGAAGATGCTCTGCTTGGCGGAAAAAGAAGGCGCTACCGGCGCGGTATCCTATTCCGTGCACGACCCATCGCACTTGGACCACGAGGCGCTGCTGGGTGCGTACGCTTGGGAATCTCCTTCTAAGGCAGGAAAGATGGCCGCGGTCCAACAGCGTTGGACGAGCAGTTCGTTCGGCCCTGATGCAGCTCTCTACAACCAGGGCGTCGACCTGCTAACTGAAGTCTCACTACTGCCTTGCTTTGACCTCTGCCGGCAGTATCACTACTGCTATTCTGGCGAAGACTTACCTGCTTGGCCGAGAGCGTACCCACAAGAAGCGCTCGAAAAACTGAGCCAACTGCCCGATAGCGAGATCCCAGCGACATTGCGCAAAGCAGCATCTTCGGCTCAGAAAGCAGCCGAAATTTTTGCAAAAATACTCCTAAATACGAATCTCAATGTGCTATTGCGCAACGCTCTGATGAGCCTCTTGGCCGATGCAGTGCGAGCGCAAGCCTTGGCAGAACTCTTCGCTTGGCTATTGGAGACTAAAAGTCAAGTCGCCAGCCAGCCGGTCAGCCCAGAGATGGCCAAAAAATGCGGGCAGGCACGAACTAAGCTACAAGCAATGCTGAAAATCTTCGATGCCAATAAACCTAGTTGGGTCAGCCCAGTCTCATTGCAACCATTCAGCTACCTGCTGTTGTTCCTAGAACAACTGGAAAAAGAACTGGCAACACAGGCAGGCAAGAAGGAAAAAGCTAAAATTAACTGGAAGTTACCCGATGATTGGCAAATCCCGGAAAATTTTTAACAAATCGACTTGCAAAAATCAGAGATGCAGG
>CAZUCG010000213.1:0-5465 GCA_964619145.1 uncultured Lentisphaeraceae bacterium
TGCCGCCATAACTCAACAATGGCAACGGCAAGCCGATAATCGGCAGCATCCGCACGGTCATCCCCAATCCCACCACGACGTGCACCATAATCAGGGTACTGAAAGCAACGCATAACAGGCAGTCTAATTGGTTGGCAGCAGACGCTCCCCAGTACAAGCATATTCCCAGCAACAGCATATACAACAATACAATAGGCAGACTCCCCCAGAGAAAACCGCCTTCTTCAGCAATGACGGAAAAAATGAAGTCTGTAGGTGCGACAGTTCTAGGTAAATAGCCCAGACTTTTCTGGGTGCCATTCAGGAAGCCCTTGCCGTACAAGCCACCACTGGCTACAGACATCAGCGACTGGCGTTCGTTCCAGCCACCGGTACCAGATATGTATGATTGTAAGCGCTGCAAATGATAGCCGCGAAAAAATGCCCCGCCAGCAATTTTCGTTTCGGTTCTCGCTACCATTAACTGCCGTGGTGGTAGCGAACGCAAGTAGAACAAGCCGGTAACTGCTCCGCCGACTACTAATATACACAACACCGCCAAGGTCAGAAATAAACGCGGGGGGGAATATTTTACCATTATCACTGCCAGAAAAGGCGGCAACAAGGCAAAAGCATTTCCCAGTGACGGCTCCAGCTTAATCAGCAACAACGGTGGAAAAAGCACCATCCCTGCCGCCAACAGCTTTACCCACCAGCGTTTTAGCCGGCCTGTGGTCAGCAGTAGGCAAACTGCCAGTAGGGTAAATACTTTGCCAAACTCAGCCGGTTGGAGAAAAAAGTTCCCCACTACTAGCCAGCGGCGTGCACCGCCGATCTGTCGGCCAAATGGCAAAACTAGCAGCAATAACAAAAGACTCAGCCCGTATCCAGCGATCACGAATAACCGCCAGGAGATATGCTGGTTACGCCAACTGGCCAGAACCCGAAAAACAACTAGCCCCAGTAGCATATAAATGAGCTGGCGTTGCCAATTCTCGCGTACTGGGTATTCATCACCAATATAACCAGTGCTGTAGATATAGCACAAGCCAAATAAAGACAAAACCAGCACTACCAGCAACAAGAAAATTACTTGGCCGCTCATTTCAGAAGTGTGGTCTGAGATAACTGACATACTAGCCTGAAGTAAGGAGTAAGCGTTAAAGAGATGACAGGAAGCAGCATAACGCCAAAATGAGCATTACTTTGCTTTATTCATTAACCGCAGGCGGCTCAGGCGAGATGTCATTGTCGAGGTCCTCGTTCTGAGCCTGTAATTCTGTCAGGATGGACATAACCCGATCTGCTCTCGCTGGCGTCGAATCGTAGCGGAAACGCAGCACCGGGGTGTATTTCATCACCACTCGAGAGGCTAAATCACGTTGCAAAGCAACGCGTTTTTGCAAAAACAACGACAAGACCTTCTCAGGGGCGTCTTCATCTTTACTCAGAACGCTGAAAAAAACTATCGCCTCGCGTAAATTGGATGCGACTTTAACCCCAGTGATGGTGACTAGGGCATTCGTGGTTTCTGGACTGATATGGACTTCCACCAATGCACCTAACTCACGCTGCAACAGCGCATTGAGACGAGTAAAACGTGATATGGACATAATAGCTTCCCCCGTATTGATAGAAACGGCTACCCGCTAATATCTGTATCGTAACTACAAGATAGATTAGTCAGCTAAATTATTTTCTGAAAAATCTCGCTTTAGGAAAATGACTTATACGCTTGACGTTAAAAAAGCACCTCGATCGAGCGCGTCATCTGCAGCGATAAAAAACAATCCCTATTGGGCTTATTTTCCTTAGCCGACGCCCCAGATAAAAAATTTTCGCCTGAATTGGCAAATTTTTCTTGCCGTGCAAAACTGCCGAAGTCAAGGTTTTATAACGCTTGCCGTTGCATTCCGGCAAGCGTTAGTAGTCAAGTGTGGTGGTCCGCACTCACAATTCAGGCGTGATTTCTTGCACACTAAAGACCTCGACGCGGTCGCCGACCTCGAAGTCCTCAAAGTTATCTAAGCGGATACCACATTCAAGGCCAGACTTGACCTCTTTGACGTCATCGCGAAAATGCTTCAAAGATTGCACCTGGCCGTGATAAATCAATTCTTTCTCGCGATAGACCTTAGCCTTGGCATTGACTCTGATAACACCTGAAGTGACACGGCAACCGCAAATCTTGCCAGCTTTGCTGATATTGAAGACTTGCATAATTTCAGCATTGCCAAGAGTCTGCTCTTTGATTTCTGGTGTCAAGCGCCCGCGCATTGCGTCCTGCAATTCATCCAGCAACTCATAGATAATCGAGTAGAGGCGGATATCAACGCCATTCTGTTTAGCCAAACGATTCACGCCTGGCATTGCCCGGACGTGAAAGCCGAGGATGATGGCTTGCGAGGCAGTCGCCAAAATGACATCAGTCTCGGTGATCTCGCCGACCCCAGAATGAACGATTTTGGCGGAAATCTTATCGGATTTCAAATTATGGATTGAATCTGCCAAGGCTTCTTGGGAGCCCTTGACGTCTGTTTTCAAAATCAAGCTCAACTCCTGCTTTTCAGTGGTACTAGCACGGCTGGTGAACCAATCTTCCAGGCTGTTGAGATTAAGAGTCTGTTCGACCTGCAAAGCCCCTTCACGGCTGCTGGCAATCTCGGCTTCGGCCAAACTTTTGGCTTCACGTTCGTTAGCACACGACCTGATGACACTACCAGCGTCAGGAACCGACGACAAACCCATAATTTTCACTGGCGTCGATGGACCGGCCTTAGGTAAGCGTTTGCCAAAATTATCCAGCAGCGCTTTGACTCGGCCATAAGCTTGGCCACAAATTAAGCTATCGCCTACTCGCAGAACGCCATTTCGTACTAACACGTGCGCAGTCGGCCCCATACCGCCCTCCATCTGGGCCTCAATGATCAAGCCCTCAAACGGAGAATTCAGGTCCGCGCCCAATTGCAGCATCTCGGCTTCCAGGAGAATACGCTCCAGCAGATTATCAATGCCTTCGCCAGTGATGGCAGAAACAGGAATAACTGCAGTGTCACCGCCCCATTCTTCTGGCGTAATGCCATTCTGTTGTAAGCCCAAGTAAACTTTATCCGGATTGGCACCTGGCAAGTCCATTTTGTTCATCGCCACAATAATCGGCACTTCCGCTGCTTTGGCGTGATTGATGGCTTCAACAGTCTGAGGCATAACACCCTCAGAAGCAGCCACCACTAGCACCGCGATGTCGGTGGCATCGGCTCCACGCGCTCGCATTGCAGTAAAAGCTGCGTGTCCAGGAGTATCCAAAAAGGTAATGGTTTGCTCGCCAACGACTGCTACACTGGCACCGATATGCTGGGTGATGCCGCCAGATTCGCCAACCGTGACCTTGGTCTTGCGGATATAATCCTGCAAAGAAGTCTTGCCGTGGTCAACGTGGCCCATAAATACCACCACCGGCGGCCGCCCGACGGTCTTCCTTGGAGTAGAGGACGACTCGCCGGCCTTGCCAGATGACGGCGAAGAGGGTTTCTCTTGCGGTTTCTCACGCCGTTCACGAATAAATTTCCGGTCATAACGCTCGCAAATCTTCTCCACTTTATCGATGTCCAGCACCTGATTGATGGCCGCAAAGATATTCATTGTCATCAGCATACCAATTAGTTCATTGGGCTTCTTATCTAGGGCTTCAGCCAAATCACGAACTGTAATGGGAGTCTTGAGATGAATTTCTTTGCTGGTCTTTTTAACCGCCGCGGTGGCATCTGCTGGCAGTGCCGCTGTTTTCTCCTTGATTTCAACTGGATCAGGAACTGCAGGAATACTGCTCTTGTCAGTCTCATCGCGCTCTTTCTGACGTTCGGCAATGACCTGACGACGAATCAAATCAGCGTCATCAGCATCGAGATTATTGGAGTGGCTATGCACCGCAAAGCCTTCTTTCGCTAAAATCGACAACAATTCTTTATTGGTCAGCCCTAGCTCACGGGCGAGTTCATATACTCGGATTTTTACTTGAGTCATACGTCTATCTCCCTATATATTGATAATGGTTGAATCATAAAAATGCTTTCGTCCTAAATGTACCCAAAACCAGCAAGGGGAAAAACCGCGACAGGCAAATCCGTCTGCATTGGCAAAAAATGGCGCGGCCGGCTAGCCTAGTGCGCCGGCAAATTATTGTTCGAGGAGCGCTGTGGCTGTCGCGACGATTTCCTCTGCCTTCTCTTGGCCGATGCCCTCCAGAGCGGCAATATCCTCTACTTCGGCAGCCAAAATACCATCGAGACTGGCGAAGCCGTTGTTGACCAAAATCTCCGCTGCTTCCAAGCCGATGCCTTCCACAGAGCCCATATTCTCGATAGCCCGTCGGACCTGCTCGGCAAAATCACACGCTTCCTCTGTAGCAGGAGCCTCGACTTTGCTGATATCGATCTTCCAGCCGGTCAAATTGGCAGCTAGGCGGACATTCTGGCCCTTCTTACCGACCGAGAGAGAAAACTGATCCTCGTTGACTCGTACTTTAATCATCCCTTTTGCTTCGTCGACTTCCAATGAGGCCAACTTGGCAGGCTTCAAAGCGTTGGTGACATAGACCTTGATGTCCTGGTCCCAATTGACGATGTCGATTTTTTCTCCGCCCAATTCCCGTACAATAGTCTTGACCCGGGTGCCTCGAAGGCCTACGCAGGCACCAACCGGGTCGATCCGCGGTTGGGTAGTCGTCACGGCAATCTTGCTGCGGCAGCCGGGTAACCGCGCTAAGCCCTTGATTTCTACCAGGCCAGAAGAAATTTCCGCCACTTCGCGTTCAAAAAGACGGATCACAAATTCGTCTGCGACGCGAGAGACATAGAGGCTCGGCCCAGGGCCATCAGCATTGATGTTGGCCAATAAGGCGGTAATATGGTCGCCAAGCTCGTAAATCTCACCGGGAATCTTGTCCATACTGCGCATCACGCCTTCAGCCTGGCCGACGTTAATGTAGATGTCACCACGGTCAATACGCACTACAATACCATTGATCAGCTGATTCAGCTGATCTTTGAAGGATTCACAGATATTGCGTTTCTCGGCTTGCCGCAAACCCATAGTAATTGTCTGTTTAGCAGCTTGAGCGGCAATCCGACCAAAATTCTCCGGGGTGACTTCACAAGATATCTCATCACCACAAACTGCATCAGGCTGAATTTTTTGGGCGTCAGTTAAGAGAATTTCTTCACTGGGGTTAGTGATCGTGTCAACCACAAACAGCTTCGCCCAGCAGTGAAAAGTACCCGTGTGTTCATCGAACTTGACTTCAACTTCACGAGTCTGCTGGATGGCCTTCCGGGCAGCTTCACGCAAGGATTTTTTCAACAGGTCAACCAGAGTATCACGGTCAATGCCGCGTTCGTGCTCAAGATATTCAAAAATTTGGATTATTTCATTACTCATATTGTCACCTCTGATTGTCCCCGTAAAAAACAAAAGCGGGTATATGCCCG
>CAZUCG010000214.1:0-5459 GCA_964619145.1 uncultured Lentisphaeraceae bacterium
GCATCTTTACCTAAGCCATTGAGGATGACTTGTAACCGGCTTTTGCGCACTTTGTTGGCTTTGCTGGCGATACCGATTGCGCCTTCAGCAGCGGCAAATGATTCGTGGCCAGCCAAAAAACAGAAGCACTTGGTCTCTTCACGCAACAGCATCGCGCCCAAGTTGCCATGACCGATACCGACTTTACGGTCATCGGCTACAGAGCCGGGAATGCAGAATGCCTGCAGACCTTCACCAATCGCTTCTGCCGCGTCAGCGGCTTTCGTGCAGCCCTTTTTCAGAGCGATGGCGGCGCCAAGCACATAGGCCCATTTGGCATTTTCAAAACAGATGGCCTGGATGCTGGTGCAGATTTCGTAGGGATCAAAGCCCTTGTCTTGGCAGAGCTGCCGGGCTTCCTGCAAGTCCTTGATGCCGTACTTCTGGCACACTGGGGTTATTTGCTGGATGCGTCTTTGGTAACTTTCGAAAAGTGGCATATTATATTATCTCCTTATCCTTACTCTTGACGCGGGTCGATGTATTTCACGGCGCCGTCTTCTTTGCTGAAACGCCCATAAGTGCCCAAGGATTTCTGATAGGCGTCGTTGGCATCAACGCCTTTTTTGATTAACTGTAACAGAAGGCCAACCTTGACAAATTGATAACCGATGATTTCATTATTGTCATCCAAGGCCAGTTGGGCAATATAACCTTCAGTTGTTTCCAAATAGCGGGGGCCTTTTTCCACAGTGCCATAGAGAGTGCCGATCTGGGAGCGCAAGCCACTACCTAAATCTTCTAAACCAGCACCAATGGGTAAGCCGCCTTCGGAAAACGCGCTCTGGGAACGACCGTAGGAGATTTGCAGGAATAACTCGCGCATCGCGGTATTGATCGCGTCACAGACTAGATCAGTATTCAAGGCTTCCAAGATCGTTTTGCCCGGCAGAATTTCCGAAGCCATTGCAGCGGAGTGGGTCATCCCACTACAGCCTATTGTCTCCACCAGCGCTTCTTGAATGACGCCATTTTTGATATTCAGGGTCAATTTGCAGGCACCCTGTTGCGGCGCGCACCAGCCCACCCCGTGCGTTAAGCCGGATATATCTTTGACTTCTCGGACTTTCGTCCATTGTCCTTCCTGTGGAATTGGAGCCGGCCCGTGGGCGCAACCCTGTTTCACACAGCACATATTATCGACTTCGCGTGTGTTCATAGTTAATAGTCATTCCTTGTTGTGAGTAATTGGCAACCTAATGCTACAGACTGACTTTAAATGTAATGCCTGCTCTGATTTTTTCAAGCCAAATTCAGACAAATAGCGCCAATTACAGTGCTCAGGGGCAAAAGTTAGCAGTTGCTCAAATAATTGCTCCGCAAGCAGTCTTGAGAGCAGAAGTCGGGTTACTGCAAATTTGGCTGGTGGTATTTTTCGGGAAAATCATCTCGTTGGGTTGCAAAAATCATTACTGAAAACTATACTAAGAGGTTTACACACTTCCAAACCTTAACGCAACAAACAGACAGGTGGTTTCCGTGAAGGCTTTTTTTGCAATAATGATCCAGACTATTCGTTCCGCGACGCGTTCGAAAGTCTTCCATGTGCTGTTTTTAGTTATTTTGCTGGCGGTTTTTTTATTACCCACCACGGTTTCCGGTGATGGTACTGCGTCTGGCCTGGTGCAGATTTCCCTGACCTATTCACTTAATGTGGTAGTGGCTTTGATTTCGGCTACGACCTTATGGCTGGCTTGTTCGCTGTTATCTCGGGAGATAGAGGCCTACAACATCCATCTGATAGTCAGTAAGCCGTGTCCGCGCTGGTTGGTCTGGCTCGGCAAATGGGCCGGTGTCTTTGTGATGCACGCGGTAATCTTGTTGGTCTCCGCGGGCATTATTTTTGCCTTAATTCATTGGCGACTGGGCAGAGGTAATTTTTCTGAGCAGGAGATGAACCGTTTGAAGTTGGAGACGATGGTCGGGCGGCGTTCTTTCTTGCCGATGCGGCCTGATTTTGCCAGCGAAGTAAATCGCGAGTACCTGCGGCGCCTAGGCAATGCAGAGTTGGCTTCCGGACACAACGAGGCGACGGTCAAGAATGAAATTCGCCGCAGCGTGCTGGCTAAGGAGGGTGAGGTCAAGCCAGGTGAGATGAAGACTTGGACCTATCGGAATGTCAAAGCTGCTGATGACAACGATCTTCTTTATGTGCGTTATCGGATGTACTCCGGTGATACTTCCGATACCAATCAGAAGATTATCCCCTGTCTCTGGGGATTCCTGGTGCCGTCCGAAAAAGACCAGGTCAGCGCACCGTATGCGATGCAAGAATTCCGCGTCGCGGGCGGTTCTTTCCAAGAAATGCCGGTGCGCGCCTTGGCCGTAATCGACAAGGATTTTCATAATCAGGTCAAGGTTCGTTTTGTGAATCTCCCGCAAGAAATGTGGGCTGGCGTGCAGGCCACTCCGGCAGTCTTCCAAGCTTCTGACCGTCCGGTGATTCTTTGCAAAGTCACTGGTTTTTTCAGTAATTATGCCCGCTCGATGATCTTGGCGTTGTTCCAGATTGCTTTTTTGGCGGCCTTGGGCTGTGCTGTCGGTTCGGCCTTCTCAACACCGGTGGCGGCTTTTGCCGCGATCTCGTATTTGGTTATCGGCTTAAGCGTCCAGGCGGCGACGAGTGCCCCTTTGCGAAATGAAGACGGCACGTATCGGTACAAGAGCCTGATGGAGAAATCCGTCCATAAGTTCGCCCAAGTCGTTAATATTTTGGTGGTCTCGGTAGATGACTTGGATGCGACCTCAGATTTGGCCAAAGGTAATTTGGTCGAGTATCGCCGCATAGGCAAAGCTTTTTTGAACCTGATTGTCATTCGCACCGGCCTTATTGCCGGCCTGGGCATCTGGATTTTGACCAAACGCGAGTTTGGTACGGTAATCAAACGTTGATAGGGAAACCGGCATGAAGAATCGTTATTTGCCAGTATTTATTCTTATAGTAGCTGTGCTATCGATGCTTGGCTTGCTATCTTTTATTCAGGGACGGATGAATGCCATCCGGGTCGAATACCACCTTACTGATGTGGCTCCATTAGAGAATGCCCCGCCACTGGTGGCGTTTACCAGCATCGCCCTGGGTGGTTTTCGCGGCTTGGTCGGCGATTGGCTATGGTTGCGCTCCAGCAAAATGCAGGATGAGGGGAAGTATTTTGAGATGGTTCAGCTGGCTAACTGGATTGTCAAATTACAACCGCGTTTTACTGGCTCACACGCTTTTCTGGCTTGGAATATGGCCTACAATGTCTCGGTTACTTTTACCAGCTTCGAAGACCGCTGGCGGTGGGTAAAACGCGGCATTGAGTTGATTCGCGACGAGGCTCTCGAATTCAACCCCGGAGACCCGGAGCTGTTCCGGCAGTTAGGCTGGATTTATCAGCACAAGATGGGCAAGGACCTCGATGACGCTAATCGTTATTACAAGACGGAATTCGCCAAGGAGATGATTCGCCTCTTCGGAGACTATTATGGGCAACTGGAGAAAATCCAAAAGGCGCCTCTAGATGAAAATAAACTTAAGGCGGTCTTGGAAAATAAGCCTGATTTCTGGGTCGTACTGGCCGCTAACGGATATAAGAATTTTATTGAGTTCGAGAACGAGTTCCGGCAATTGGCAGTGATTCCACCGAAGGTCGCGGAACAATTAGTGGAATTGGGCATTAAAGAAACAGTCGAGCTCTGTTTGCGGCATCGCTGGATGGTCAATAAATATCGTCTGGACCCAAAATGGCTGCTGAAACTTAGTGAGCGTTATGGCAACTTAGAGTGGCGCTTGCCTGAAGCACACGCCATCTATTGGGCTGAGCGGGGCAAGGAAAAATGGCATTCTGATATCGATACCTTCAAGCGTTTGAGTTGTGACAGAATGATTTTTCAATCACTGAACAATGCCTTCCAGATGGGCCGTTTGGTGTATCTGAAGGACATTCAGCACTTGGAAATGACGCCGAATATCAGCCTCGTGGACGCGGTCGATAAAGCCTATCGGGACGTGCAGGAATATTATGAAGAGAGTCACGTCGAGGGCGCGTATGTCAACTTCCTGGTCGATGCCGTTGTCTGCTTGTATAAATTCGGTGAAAAGAGCAAAGCCAAGGAGTACATCGACAAAGGCCGCGAACTCAATCCTGGGCGCTTTAAGGAGAACCTAGAGGATTTTGTGCTCAAGGAATTGGCCGAGGATATGGCTGCTGCATCCTACCAACACGCGCAGGGAACGGTCCAGGGGTACTTGTTGCAAGCCTACTACCAGTTGGCCATTGATGAGCAGGAGACGGCAGAAAGCTACGTCGTCATTGCTAGAAAATTGTACGACCACTATCTGAAGTTTGTGGAAGGCACAGAGAAACGCCGTGGACTCCCCCCTTGGGTGCAAATGCAGAAGACTACCCTGATGATTGCCAAACAGCGCTTCCCCGAGCCGTTGGCTAGACGCCTGGAGGAGATTCTGCCCCGCTCCGGCGAGAAATTCATTCCTGAAGCGGGCGAGATCGATGCCCCCGAAGTGCGTTGATCGACAGTTCGTCCCAGTTGGCATAACACAGGAGAAGCGGTGTTCTTAATCATCTCAACCATATATCGCGGACTTATTAAATGATTTTATTGCCAGCGACATTGAATGGGTTTTTCTTTTCAACAATTACGGCTGTTTCAGATGGAGTAGAGAATGCCAGCGTAATGTTCGGAGGAAAAGTTTTCCAGGAATTCTTGACTGAAGGCGGGCCGTTGATGTTTATCATCATCGCTTTCGGCTTCTTGGCCTTCCTGCTGTTCCTGGAAAGGCTATTGCTTTTTCATCGTGCTAAAGTTGACACGAATGAATTATTGCGTGGCTTGATGAACCACTTGCGCAACAGCAATGTCCGTGAGGCGATCGCTAATTGTGACAATAAGACCGGCCCAGTCGGTGAGGTCATCCGCACTGCAATTGAGCGCTGGGATGAGGGCGAAGCTAAGATCCGCTACGCCGTTGATGAGTCTATCCGCCTGACGATCGGCAAATTGGAACGCAATATGAAGCTGCTGGCCTGTATTGGCAATGTCGCCCCAATGCTGGGATTGCTCGGCACGCTCTTTAAAATGATGGGTATTTTCGATAAAATCAAGGCCGCTGGCGGGCAGTTCATTTCCATTCCCGATCTAGCTGGGCACATCCGCGGGACTCTCTATTGCACCGCAGCCGGCCTGATCGTGGCTTTGCTGGCATACCTGTTCTATTTCATACTGATGGAAAAAATCAACTGGATTATCCAGGAAATGAGCAAAGCCGGCTCCGAAATTATTTTCTTCTTGAGTAGCAATAAGCCGTCCAAGGGGCTGAACGACTCTGAAGAACGCCCGGATTACCAGACGGATAAATGATTAACTATGCTGCAATGGACTACCAGTTTGAATAAGATGCCTGGGATTTTCCCCGCTTT
>CAZUCG010000215.1:0-5458 GCA_964619145.1 uncultured Lentisphaeraceae bacterium
GAGCAGGACATCGCTAGTTGTTTTTGTTTGCCAGTGAACATTATATAATATATATCACAGACATCTCATAGCGATAGCAAATTCGCTTTTTTTCGTAAAAAAATCGAATTCAGACTATTTTATATTGGTGTAACCATCACAACCGACTGGAGTTAATATTCGTCCGGGCAAAGTACTATAACCATACCCGAGCAATTTTTCCAGTTCATTCCGCGAAATTTAATCTCAAGTTGTCCCAAGTTGTCCTCTGGCAGTCTAACTTGGTCGTTTGCGTCTGCAGAATATATCGCGGCGGGGGCACTGGCTTCGGGCAGCGCGAATTTGACCTTCGTCGAGCCGCCATTGACCGCCACGCCAGGATACACGGCAAGGCAGTTTTCACGAGTCGGCGATTTTCATTTCGACTGTATGCTCTTGGCGGTCGTTGACGAGTTGAATCGTGGGCTCGAGTTGCTCTTTGCCGTCGACGATTACCAGGGCAGACTGACCCCGCTCAACGTTGATGTGGTAAAATGTGTCACGGTGGCGGTAGTGAAGTTTGAATGATTTCCAGGCCTGTGGCAGTCGTGGGTTCAGCTGCAGTTGATTCCCTTCTAGACGCAGCCCCAGCAGGGTTTCGACGATCAAGCGGTACATCCAACCCGCGGAGCCCGTGTACCAGGTCCAGCCACCGCGGCCAATGTGCGGCTCGACGGCGTAGACGTCAGCAGCAGCGACGTACGGCTCGACCTTGTAACGCGCGACCCCGTCGGCGTCTATCGCCTGGCGGATTGGGTTGAGCAGCGAGCATAGCTCCCACGCCCGCTCAGTGTCACCCAGTTCGGCAAACGCCATAACAGTCCAGACTGCGGCGTGCGTGTACTGGCCGCCGTTTTCGCGGACGCCGGGTGGGTAGCCGTTGATATAGCCGGGTTCGAGCGCAGATTGGTCGAACGGCGGAGCAAAGAGCTGGATCAACCGCGCTTCGCGTTGGACGAGTCGTCGCTCCACGTTGTCCATAGCTGAGCGCGCCCGAGTCGGATTGGCGGCACCCGACAATACTGCCCAACTCTGCGCTATGGAGTCGATCTGGCATTCGTCGTTGCTGGTCGAACCGAGTGGGCTGCCGTCATCGAAGTATGCGCGCCGGTACCAATCGCCGTCCCAGCCATTTCGTTCGATGTTCTGCTGTAACTGCGTCGCTGCTTGGGTGCACTGGTCAGCAAACTCAGCATCACCTTGGCGTTGAGCCAATTGTCCGAAGCTTTGCAGCACTTGGTAGAGGAAGAACGCCAGCCAGACGCTTTCGCCCTGTCCTTTTTCGCCGACGAGATTCATACCGTCGTTCCAGTCGCCGCCGCCCATCAACGGCAGGCCGTGCACGCCAAAATTCAGTCCGTATTTGACTGCCCGCACGCAATGCTCGTAGAGCGAGCCGGACTCTCCCGATTGTTGTGGCAGATCATAGTACGATTCCTCGTCGGGATTTACCGGGCGTCCATCGAGGAACGGCACGCGTTCGTCGAGAACGCCGGTGTCGCCGGTCATTGTCACATATCTGCAAGTCGCATAGGGCAGCCAGAGATAATCATCGGAACAATGCGTGCGCACGCCACGGCCGGTGGGCGGATGCCACCAGTGCTGCACGTCGCCTTCGCGGAACTGTCGGCTGGCGCTGCGCAGCAGATGCTCGCGGGCCGTCCACGGGGCGGCGTACAGCAAAGCCATCGTGTCCTGGAGTTGGTCGCGGAATCCGTAGGCGCCGCCGGATTGGTAGTATCCGCTTCGGCCCCAATAACGCGCGGCCAGGGTCTGGTATTCCAGCCAGCCGTTGGCCAGCAGGTTGACGGCGGCATCCGGGGTCTCGAGATAAACCACGCCCAGCGTCTGCTGCCAAAATTTCCAAACATTTTCCAATGCCAGCCTCGCGCTGGCTGGAGTAGTGAACTGCTGTACCAGTTGGCTGGCTTCTTCCTGGCTGTTCCCGGCTCCCAGCACAAAGACCAGTTCGCGTTCTTCGTTGGCGGCCAGGTCAAAGGTCGTCTGTAGTGCTGCGCAGGGGTCGAGTCCTGCGCCGGTACGGCCGGACAGGTGGTCCTGCTGCAGCGCGGCGGGACTGGCCAAGCTACCGTTGCGGCCGATAAACTCTGTGCGACTGGCAGTGACAGTTCGGTTGGTGGCGCTGACGCTGACGAAGGCGGTCTTGTCAGCAAATTCGCGGTTGTAGGCACTGTGGGCAAACAGCGCGCCGGTGGTCGGATCTATTTCGGTGATTATATGCATCAGATTTTCCTGTCGCCATTGACCAAGCACCCACTCGCAGTAGCCGGTGACTGAGAGGCGGCGGGGCCGGTCCGAGCGATTTAGTACTTTCACCACTACTAGTTTCACGGGCGCGTCGAGGGCGACGTAAGTCCATAATTCTGTGGCTATCCCCAGTTGCATATACTCGAACACGCTGTAGCCGAAGCCGTGTCGGCAAACATAAGTCCCATTGCCTCGAGCGGGTAGTGGTGTCGGCGACCAGAACTGGCCAGTTTCCTCGTCGCGGAGGTAGAAGGCCTCGCCGCTGGGGTCGCTGACTGGGTCGTTGAACCAAGGAGTAAGCCGGAATCCGTGGGCGTTGTCCACCCAGGTGTAGGCTCCGCCACTTTCGCTGATAACCGTGCCGATCTGCGAGTTGGCCAGCACATTCGCCCAAGGGGCGGGCGTATTCTGACCAGGCCCGAGCGAGATGACATACTCTCGGCCGTCAGGGGTGAACCCGCCCAGGCCGTTGAAGAAGAGTCGTTCGCGGGGAAGAGGCGGCGGTGGAGGTGTTGACAGGGCTGAGCGCGTCGCTGCGAAGAGAGGTACCTTCAGCTTCAGCGGCTTCGGGCGCTTAACCTGTTCAGCCAGCGTCTCGGTGTTGTCGGTGAGAATCACCCGTGCGACTGTTTGGAGCAGGATGCGGCCTTCCTCTGGTAATTGTTCACTGCGGCGCAGGAAGATTCCGCCGGGTTTGTCCACTCGGTGTGCTTCCGTGCCCGCGGCGATTAAAGCCAGAATCTGATCCTGCAGAAGTTGGCGATAGCCGGAGAAATCTTCGTTCAGGATGACTAAGTCGGTTTTCAAGCCTTTCTCGTGCCAGTAAGCGTGGGCCTGGAGTACTTGTCTTACCAGATTAATCCGGTGCAGGTCGGCAATTCTCAGCAGTACGATTGGCAGGTCTCCGGAGATACCGAAGGCCCACAAGCCAGGTTGGCCGAGTTGGTTGCGAGCAAGGATACTGGCGGCGGCGCGATGTTGCGGATTGGCAAAAATAATTGCACTGGCCAATCGCATATACACTTGCGCTTCAGCCTCGGTTGCCTGTAACTGGCTTAATACAAGCTGGCTATGCGACCAGGCCATATCGAAGGTGCGGGCAGCAAAACTCGGATCGCGGTATTTGTCGATCATAGCCAGGGCCGCCAAACGGTTTGTGGCCATACCGGACACGACGTGCCAGTTGGCGGTCGTGTCGGCCTGGATGAGCATCGCGCGGCGAATGGCGACGATCGGATCGAGTACGGCGCCATCCGTGTCGCTTAGCGGGCCAATCGCGTCGAAGGCGGCGGGCTGAGCGACTGACCGGCAGCGACCGATAAAGCGGGCCCGATCCGTCTCATAGGAAACATCGCCTGCCGGCATACCTTGGGTGGTCAGCAGGTGGAACATCCAGGGGGTGGCTTCGCCGGGAAAACGGCTTCGGCGGGTGCATAAAATGGCCTGCTCCTCTCGACAAATTTCTGTCTCCACGAACAGATTGCTGAAAGCCGGGTGGGCGAGGTCGGTGGTCAATGGGGCGAGAATGACTTCGGCATAGCTGGTCAGCTCAATGCTGCGGGGTTGGGAGGATAGGTTGGTCAAGGTGATGCGGTGAACTTCGACGTCGTCTTCTGGCGATACGGCAATTTCTGTATGTACTTCAATGCCGTTGTCACGCCGACGATATTCGGCTCGGCCTTGGACGAAGATAGCCTCGCAGAACTTCGCGTCTTGCCGAGTCGGCTGATAGGCGGTTGACCAGAGTGCGCCGGTGACGGTGTCACGTAGATAGCAGAAGGTACCCCAATTGTCACAGGTGGCGTCCTCGCGCCAGCGAGTGACCGCCAGGTCTTTCCAGCGGCTATAGCCGCCACCCGCCTGGGTGGCCATGACGTGGTAGCGACCGTTGGACAACAGTTGTACCTGCGGAATAGAGGTGTGCGGCGAGGGAAAGACACGCAGCATGGCGGCAGGTGCTTCCTGTGGACGACGGGTGGCACTGACTTCCGCCGTGTGCGGGTGCAACGCTGAAGTGACCTTGGGAATGCGTTCATGCAGGAGTATTTCCGCAGCCTTGAAGGCGGGATCGGCCAAGAACCGGCTTTGCATCGGCTGGTCCAACAGCAGGTAGGCCAGCGCTAGCAGGCTCATCCCCTGGTGGTGGGCCATATAACTGCGGAGCGGCACGCCGTTCGTGCCACGGGGCAGACGCAGGGGGGTAAAGTCGATTGCTTCGCAAAGGCCATAGGTGCCGCCATAGCCTCTTTCCGCCAGTACTTGGAGATTGCGGCAGGCCTCTTGGGGCATAACCATCAAGGCCAGCGCCGAGGCGTACGGAGCGATAACCAAATCGTCGGCTAGGCCGCGCTTGAGGCCTAACCCAGGTACGCCGAAAGCGCTATACTGATAGACACCGCCAGCATCGGTGGTGTTGTAGCAGGACTCGGAAATGCCCCAGGGTACGCCGCGTTGGCTGCCGTATTCGATCTGACGAGCGACGATCGCCCGATAGGTCTGGTCGAGCAGGGTGTGTTCGTAGGTCGGCATAATCAGCAGTGGCATCAAATACTCGAACATCGAGCCGCTCCACGACAGCAACGCCATCGCCCCGTCGTGAGTAGTCACTTGTCGGCCGAGGGCGAACCAATGCTCCAGTGGTAATTTGTTTTCGGCGATAAGGATGAAACTGGCCAGCCGCGCCTCCGAGGCGAGTAGGTCGTAATAAGCCGGATCGGGCTGGCGGTCGCTGACGTTGTAGCCGATCGACAACAAATCGCAACTAGGATCGTAGAGGAAGTCGAAGTCCATCTCCGCCAGCTCGGTGCAGCGTTGGGCGAGTTGGTCGAGTTGGCGAAGGCGTTTGGCGGCGGGCCCGCTGGCGCTGGTCGCACTGGCCAGCGCCAGTAGGGTTGGCAGGTGATCGAACGATGGTGCGGTTGCAACCAAGTCCTGGAGATCATCTCGCGCGGCTTGGCACTGGCTGACGAGCGCCTGCCACCACCACTGCTGCTCGGTATCGCCGGTGAAGGACAGCAGGTCGAGCTCACGACAAAAAATATGGAGCAGGTCCAGCGTGGCCGGCAGGGTAGTCGGCAGCGCTGCTGGCAGTTTTTCCCGGAGTTGGGCAAGGGCTGAAGACGACAATCTATCCAAGGTATCTTTCAGTCCGGCCAGCAGTTGCGGTGATACG
>CAZUCG010000216.1:0-5439 GCA_964619145.1 uncultured Lentisphaeraceae bacterium
TCCCTTGCAAAGGGTGGTGGCTGGGAAGGGCAGACGGTCAGTGCGCAATTTATGCAGATCATAAACGCGATGACATAAAAATGAACTGTGCTCAGGATGCTGGGCTAGATATGACAAAATGGGTATTTCTTTGATTTTGAGTGCACAATTGAGCAAATCAGCAATGATTTGATAGTACATCACTGACTCCACAATGTCTGGTCCCGCGCATTGATAAATCTGTCCGGCTGTCTGAGGCGCGGCCGGGCAGCAGAGGATAATCTGGGCTAGGTCTCGAGCAAAAATCGGCTGTTGCAAGTATTTTCCAGCGCCGACCAGTTCGAGTTCTTCGCCGCGGCGGATTCTGGCGAGCAATTCTGGGTCGCGGCCGTGTTTGGGCAGGCAACCAAGCTTCGAGCCGGGGCCGTAGATGTGGCAAGGCCGCAGGATGGTCCAATGCGTGAAATGATCGGCCGCACGAAAAAACTCCACCTCACAACGCCGTTTATTGGCGCCGTAGCTGTCATCTTCCAGGAAATTGCAATTATTTTCTGGTTGTGGGAAGCGCCTCTTCTCGGGCGCGAAAACAAAATCGCTCGAGATAAACACGAGCCGTCCACACCGTCCGGGGAAGAGCTTGATGTCCTGACGTGCGTCTTCGGGTAGATAGCCGATGCAGTCCACGACTAAGTCGTAGTTGCTGCCAGCCGGTAGGGCTGCCTCGAGTGAACCGCTTAGTTTGCGGTCAGCCAGCAGGCTTTTCACACCTGCCGGGATGGTCTTTTGCCCGCGGGTGACAATCGTCACCTCGTGCCCAGCTTTGAGAGCTTCCTGGGTCAGTACACCACTCAAAAAACCACTCCCGCCAAGAATAAGGACCTTCATTTTTTTCAGTTGTGGAACCGGCTTTCCCTGTGCGAGCTCAGATAAATCCAGTAAAGGACGATCTTTAGTTAACTTGTATTTGTTGAGAGAATGAAGTTTGAGGCAGATTTTTTCCTCGGTAGATATGGCGTGAGTGTCCATCGGGCTAACCTCCTAATAATGCTTAAGGATTCTATATACAATACATTATTTTTCGAAATTAAACAGTCTCAACAAACAAGAAAGAAGATTAATTTCGTATTTGCAGACTATTTTTGCCGTATTATATTTAGTCGTGTAAGAAGTGTTATGGGTGTTATAAGTGTTATAAGTCAACAAAACAAGAGGCTATGATGTCGGATTGGGTTGCCCCGCTTTCTGCTGAGCCGTTGTTTTTACAACTGAAGCGCTCCATCGCGCAGCATTTACGGGAAAGTAATTATCGTCCTGGTGACCGGATACCATCTGAGAATGACTTCTGTGCTTATTCGGCTGTTTCCATCCGTACTGTCCGACGGGCCTTGGCAGAGTTAGAGCGGGATGGCATATTACAGCGGATTCGTGGCCGGGGGACATTTTTGCAGCGGCCGTTGTCTGAGTCTGAGTCGACAGCGGTTGCGCAGGTTATTGGGATTACTTTCTCGGATAGTCGCTTTATGACCCGACCGGTCTTCTTGGAGTTATTGCAGGCAATGGAAGAAGAGATTGCCCAACAAGGTTATCATTATCATTTGTATGCGACTGGTCAGCGTGAATCTGCAAGCAGCAAGCCATTGTCGGCGTTTTTGCCGCAAGATTTGCCGCAATTAGTGATAGCTACCTCGGCCTTGAATAGCGCGGATATAAACTTTTTACGTGCTCACGGGGTTGCCCTTTGCGCCTTCAATCTTTACCGGAAAATGCGAGTGAATTCTGTGCGCTTTGATTTTGCTGCCGCTGCCCGGATTGGTCTGGACTATTTGTTGGCGCGCAATTGCCGCCGTCTGATGTTCTTAGGCGAGCATTTCAATACTGCTAAATCCGCTGTCGTCTATGGCAATTATCTGTTCCAGGAAACAATCTTACAGGAGGCGCGTAAAAGAAACCTAGCAACGGAAGATTTGTTGTTTTTGACTGTTTCACAAGATAGCGCTGGCGGTTCTGGCGCAATCGCTGCGTTAAGTGCTGAGCAGCTTTTACCCGACGCGGTGTTTGCCTTGTCGCCCCAAGTCGCGCAAGGTGCTCTGCTGGCGGCACGGGAGCGCACCCTGCCGATAAGCGAATGGCTCTGTTGCTATGACTCTGCAGACCCGGCCATCGCGTCGCTGCGAGTGCCAGTTGCCGAAATGGGCCGCACGGCTGTGCAATTCGGTCTAAAGTCCCTGACTGGCGGTCCCGGGCGCAATTACCAGAAGGCTTTTCTGCCAGAGCTGGTGCCCAGTTTTGGACCGGCAGCCAGGCTGACAACAAGGCCATAAATGTAAAATGCTGGGCGAGACCACGTCCAAAACAAAGTTGTTAGTTGTTAGTTGTTAGTTGTTAGTTGTATGTCCACTACGTCCAGCGGAACTATTATCAGCCACAATGCTGTTTAGGTTGTGGACATTAGTCCACCCCAAGCTTTTGGGGGACAAAAGTTAGCTTTGCCTTTTTGGGCGCCCTCTATCTACTTTAGAAATCAAGATTAAAACATTGTCGCTAAATTGTTTGTAAATCGTCATAACTGTGAGGTACTTATGAAAGCATTACTTTGTCTGTTCTGCAGTTTGCTGGTGTTGTCTTGTGGGGCCGATGTTTTCATCCAGCCACTATCTATCCTGTTAGATGATGCGGTAGTCAAATGCGACGCGACTTTAGAGAGTCTTCCCGACGGCTTGCGAGTCGTCCTGCCGAAAAGCGATGGTTCGTTGGAGACACGCTGGCCGACGGTGACCTTCCGGATGCCGGATAATGCCGCGGATTACGATTTCATTGTTCTGGATATGACTTTGGTGGACGGGGTGGCCAGCAAATTTTCCTACATTGTTCGTGATGCCGGCGATGGCCGTTTCCACTCCGCCTGTCCCGTGGAATCCGGTTTGCGGACAGAGTATGAGATCGAGTTCCAGCGAGCGAATGTCATCGATGTCAATAAATTGCGCACTTTTTCTGTCTATCAAAGCAATCCTACCACGGAATCAGTTTTTCTGATTCAGGGGCTGTCTTTGCGCAGTCGTGTCCCAAGTCAGGCGGCCGAGTTATCAGCCGCGTATCGGCTGGCGGGAGATGAGCCGGCTGCGCTGAAGATTGCCGCTCTGCCGGAGTTGGTGCGCGCAGGTGATCTAGCCTTGCAGGATGCTCGCCAGCAGTTGCAAGATTACAATCAGCGTTACGATGCGCAGAAGCTGGACAACTGGCGCAGCGCTAGCAAACGTCTTTATCCTCAGGCCCAGTTCGCGGTGTCGGCGCAAGATGTATTAGCGAAGCTTCGCCCGACAGGTGAAGGAAGCCTCGCGCCAGTAGCCGCGAGTTACTCTGTGAAATTGGCGCGTAATGAGCGCGAGGGGCTGCAGATTTTCGTCTTGGCGCCAAAAGATTCAGCTGTCCAGAATCTGACTATCCAGGCCGGGCAGTTCGTCAATGCCACAGGCGTTGAATTGCCAGCGCTTGAGGTTGCGCCGATCGGCACCGTCGAAGTCGTTTCCGGTAAGAGCACAAACGATAAATTAGGCGAGTATTTTGACCCGATTTGCGAATTTAGCAACCGCGTTCCGGAGTTCGCGGCTGATCGCATCCAGGCCTTCCATTGCCGATTTCGGGCGACGGCTGCCACAGTGCCAGGCCAGTATTCCGGCCAGATAACATTGCGCAGCGATAACTGCGGTATGGCTGTTATACCGGTGCAGGTGACAGTTTGGAACTTTACCTTGCCAGTAGCCGCGAGTATCCGTACCGCGGCCTCGGTATATGGCTCACGAGCAATGGGCAAGCATCGGGATGCATTTATGAGCTATATCTTGCGAGAATATCGCATCAATCCTTTCAGTATTTATTCCGACACAGCTTATGGTGAACCCAATTTGCCGGATATCAAGACATATCTGGCTGCCCGCCAGGATGGCCTGAATTTCCTCCCCATCTTGTACTTAAAGCTCCCTCGGCAAGCGCTACATTCCGGCGGCGGTATCACGCCAGCGCAATCGAAGGCGGAATGGGATAAATTGACACCCGAACAACGTCGTCTCTATCCCGCCAATTGGAAAGAACGCTACCACACTATTTTGCGCCAGCGCCTCCCCGAACTCAAGGCCGCAGGCCTGCTCGATATCGCCTATTGCTATGGCTTCGACGAAGCGACGCAGACAGAATGGCCGGCCATTCTGGACCTGGTCTCGGGCTTGAAAAAAGAATTTCCGGAGCTGCGCATCGTCAGTACTGCCGGTGACGCTAGCTATGGCGCTGATAGTATCCTCGATAAGGCTTTAGATGGCTGGATACCGCCCATTACATATTATTCTATGCAGGACGCAGCGGCAGCGCGCAAGCGCGGTAAGGAAGTCTGGTATTATACAACTGGGATGACTATCGACAGTGATAGCCTGGCCCAAATTCGAGCCAGCTTGGGCAGTCAAGCTTATGCCGCCCGGGTCGATGGCTGGCTGGTCTGGACGGTCAGCCGTTGGGGTGGCAACCAGCCCATTAGCAGTCTGCCTGAGACCGGTTGGAATCCCGAGAGCTTCCCCGGCTCAAATGGCGGCGGGTCGTATTTTTGTATGGGCCCAGAAGGGCGTTTCCTACCGACGATTAGGGCTGAGGCCATCCGCGATGGCATTGAGGACCACGCTTATTTTACCTTGCTGGAGCAGGCCCTCAGTAAGCATCTCAACCGTCAGGAAACTGCTGCAGCGCGTCAGCAGGCAGAAAAACTTTTGCAGTCACTATCTCCGAAAACAGGCCTCAGCGCTGAGGAGTTGCGGGCTATTCGGCTACAGGCAGGAACATTGTTAGAGGAATTCGCTAAATGAAACATCTGTTGGTAACTTACGCTTGGAGCATCAATAACATTGGTGATATGGGCATCCAGGCCGGGCTGATGACGCTGTTAAAACAGGTCTGCCCGCAAATCCCAGTGAAACTAATGAGTTATCTACCTAGGGAAGATGAAGCTTGGACGTACTATCGCGAAGTGCTACCGCCTTATAACCCGCAATGCGAAGTGCTGCCAATGCCGTTCTTTGATTTTATTGGCGGAGACCCATTGCCGGAGGCGGCCTCGGAAGCTACCCGGAATCTAACTGTCAAGGGCACAGCTTGGAAAAATCTCGTGCAGCGTCATTCGATGGTGCGGCTGGAACAATTCCGCAACGGTACCTTGCCGGCCCGGCAGGCCGCGGCAATCTGTGACGACTTGCTGAACCGATTCCCGCTGGAAGTCTTTGCCGATATGCAGGAGCTGATGCCAGAAGCTGCCGCAGCATTCGCCAATGCAGCATTCGTCTACTACAATTCAGGCACGACCTTGAATTTCGGTCGATTGGGCGTGCGCCGGCTCTTCGGCTACACGTTGCCGCTGGCGATGTCGCTGCTGCTGGCCCGGGCGTTGCATATCCCCTATGGTATTGGCTCACAGTCCTTCGA
>CAZUCG010000217.1:0-5434 GCA_964619145.1 uncultured Lentisphaeraceae bacterium
TATCGCCATTTTGGCTGCTTCCGATAAGAATATCCAGAAGTTGGTCAATATTCTTTCTGCCCGGAAACTGCAATTGCTGTCACCGACTTACCCGCAGCCACAGGCTGAACAGAAGGCATCCTTCACTGGCAACGCAATCCAATATCAAGCCGTGCTGGTGCTGAAAGAATAACGGCAGGACGTTGTTGCCCTACTGCAATACACTATTTTGCCCTCCCAACCCACAAGTGGAGCCGCATAAGAAGAGGCACACTAGAGGAAGCTCAGATGAAGCCGTAGCGGAACCGAAGGTCTGCTGCCTCCACCGCAAGCGGAACCTCATAGAGGAGGCACTATTTGGAACCCCAGGTTGAGCCTCGCAAAGGAGGAGCCCGGACTTGAGTTCGGCTCCTACGGCTGCCCAGAAGTATATTTCAAGCGGTACTGACGGCCATTCTGACGCGGGTCGCTAGCATCGGAAGTCTTGAAAATAATCAAGTTCTGAGACCGCCGCCAATCTGGCAGAGCCTTCCCGTCTTCGCTAAACAGATGCCGTTGCAACGACTCCTGGTACAGCCCCTGCAATTCCGGCGGCTCAGGATATACGCAGACCGGGTCCGGCGAGGGATTCTGCAAACTGCAACACCACTCGCCGCTGACTGTCCGTAAATCTGGATACGGATAAATTTTATCCGCTGGCAGAACTTCCTCAAACGACGGCTGGTCTTGCCAGCGCCAATCCTCGGCGGAAGTATAGACCAAGCGATACTCGCGTTTGTTCTCTGCCGGGTTGGTGTTGTCTGGCACGCTGAAAAGAATATTCCCGCCGCGATGCGACCAACCATAAGTGCCATTAACCATTATCAGCCAATGCGCTGAGGAGACCGGCCCCAGCAAACGGCCGTCTTCATATAGCTTGTAACGTAGCACCGCCTTGCGCCATTTCTCTTTCCCCGTAAGCGAAAAAGTCCCCGCGGCATACCAATCTGCGAAGCTGGTGTTCTGCACCTTGATGCTCCAACCATTGCGATGCTGCGGATAGCTGCTCGGCTTTATCTTCGCCGTCTCCAGGACCTCGCTGAAAGACTCCGGCTCCACCCAGTCATATTGATAATCAAGGCAGTCTTCTTCCTTCACTCCAGCCAAGCGCAACCGCTCCAAGCAATACGGCAAAGCAGTAACGAACATCAGGCTAAAGACCGAAGTGTTGGTAAATCGAGTATGTTCACGGTTGATTCGGTCATATTCCGCCATCGGAGCAGTAGGAGAAATCGCTAAAACCGCTGGGTCCGAGGGAGCATTCCGGCGTAATTGCAGCAATACCCGCGCTAAGATCTCAGTATTCTCGGCCGTGGGCGCGTATTTGTGCGCCAAAGCCAAAATCCCGTATGGGGGATAGCCCTTAGGCAAATACGGCGAGCTATAACGCTTGTACAACGCCTCAGCCGCCTTGATGACGCCTTCGCGCAATAGCTCGTTAGGCAATATCTGATCGTAGAACAGATACCCGGGACTGTCAAAGGAATTGACTCGAAAATCATTGTGGGAAAAAGGATAAGCCCGGTCCAAATTGATGTCCGCCTGCAAGTCCCGTTCGGCCTTCTGGCGATATTTTTCTTCGCCGGTCAATTCCCAGAGCCGTACAGTGATATAGCGTCCATAGTAGAAGCTGCTATCCGCCGTTTCCTTTAACACCTCCAAGGCCCGCTGTTCACCGCACAATAAGTACATATACAAGGCTGAGTCGATGGCGTAACCGTAGCTGATGCCGCTACCCCAATGCTGCTGGTCGTGCCGACGGCCCAAGCCGACCATCTCCGGCCGTCCAGGCATATAATGCACCGTATCGACATCAATCACGTGCCAGGTCGTGGTTATCGCATCAGCCAGGATGCCAGGCTCGCCAGTGCGCAAGTATTGCAGCCAAAAACCGTGCGCCAGCCCGAAGTCGTTGTTATTCCAACCCGTGTAGCCGCGGAACGGCGAGGATTCTGGGTGCGAGTCACCCTTGTGGTCCGTCTGACCGTGCGTCATTAACGGGATATCACCCCAGTCGATCATACCCTCAAAACGACCAGCCCGACATTGCTGATGCAGATATTTGAAAAAGAAGGCGATGGCGGCCTCCAGACGCGGAAAATGCTCGGGCATACGAACCAAGTACTCCCCGGCTGCACCAGTTTGACGATAATACTGCGGCGCAACCTCCGGATATAACCCGGTGTTTACCAACCTCGCGAACTGCTCCGGCGCAGCTGTACCCCAGCTCAAATACAATTCGTGCGTCTTGGCCACCCCCATACCACCAGCGGGATTCTGATAATCATGATATTCCGGACGCTGGCCCTCGCGACGACGCAAATCCAGGACCATCCCTGAACGCTCCGGCCAAATATGAAAACTGCAACCCGCCGCATCGGCACTGAACTCCTTGGGAAATAACCGCGCGAAGTCTTTCACTACCGCCGTCAAACGCCCCGATTGAAAATATTCCGGGATGGACTCCGAAGAAGACAACTCCTGCCAAGTACCGCCTTGGAGCCAGGATAGCGTCCCCACCGGCGCCTGCCGTTCCCGATAAGACGTCAAGTGATAAAAACGCGGGCTGCCGTACACCGCCAGACTCAAAGCCGCATCGCCGGTCAGGGTGCGGCTGATCGCGCCCACTCTGGCGCTGTCGCTCACCCGTTGCAGCCGTAATTCCAGTCCGCGCAAGAAGTGGGTGTTGACCTCTTCAGTAGCCACGAAAGTCACTTGCGCTTTCAACTGCGGTAGGTCCCGCCAGGCAGTCAAGCGGACGATATACTGGTATGCCTTGCTGCCATCCTCAGCAGTGAACCAGCCGCTGATTTTCACTGTGGCCCGCACGGGGCCATTCTCTTCCAGCAGCACTAGCCGCTCGCGGTCTGCCGCACTGCTCAAAGACCTGGTCGGCTTGTTCTCGCCCGCCGGCAGCAGCCAGTTCTCTTCCTGAGTCGGGCCGGGCGCTTCAGTCTGCAAAAGCAGCTGTAAATCAGCCTGGCCTTCCTCATCACCTTGCCAATAGCGCCATAACGGACCGCTTGTGGGAAGCTCCAAGCGAATGCCGCCTGTCGTTAACGCAATCAGCCCGCCCTCACGACTTTCCGCCAGAGCAGTTGTCGTGCTTTCAGCCGTGCGTTCCGGGCTGTGACGCAAACTGTGTGCGCCAGCAGTATTACTGATGCTGTCCAGCAAAATCCATTTCAGGCTACCGTCAGGCCAGCGGGCATTGACCTTGACCTGCAACAGCAATTCATTGCCTGCGGCATCCACAACATACAGTCCTTTTGCTTCCTGCACCCTCCCCTGTTCTACTGGCAGTCCGAAAGTCACCGGCCAGCCACCGGGCCAATCACGCTGGGGGAAAGAAAAATCGCATACCTTCTCTGCCCGCGCCGAGACCATAACCAGCAGCAGACAACCCAACCAGCCCGAGAAGCATTTTATCCGCATCGTCACTCCCGTAAATAACCTGATTTTGAAAAACCGACTTCGCGGCAGTACTGCCGTACAAAGGCGTAACTATAATACGACTCAATCCATTTGCAATCCGCTGCAGCGATCACTTCCGCGCTGTCAAAGTGACCGCTGGCAATCGATCCCAAGAAACTCGGCCCAGCTAAAAATCCGCGGCGCGGAGATTTTTACCCTCGCGAAATATATTTCTCGCCCTCTGCTCTTGCAAAAACCAAATCCGGGGTTAGTTTAATCCCGCCTAGGCTGGCGAGCTGCGGCGCGCTGCTACCTCAAACGCGGTCCCTGACCACAACAGCAGCACGATAATACCCATAGCCTGCCGGGGAGTTTTTGACAGCATCAGATGATAACCATCCTTGTAGCCCTTATTGCCAAAGGAGTTCACTATGAATGTCATTGATCACGCTGCTCTGACCACTCGCAAATTCACTCTTATTGAACTGCTGGTAGTCATCGCCATCATCGCCGTCCTGGCCTCAATGCTGCTGCCCGCCCTCGCTAAAGCGCGCGCAAAAGCCGCAGATGTAAAATGCCTGTCGAACTTGAAAACTCTCGGCATCGCCGGCACACTCTATGCTGATCTCTCTGACGACTATATGCCGCGCTGCTGGAATAAATCCTTCTGGCAAATCGACTGGCGAGATATGCAACTAGTGCAAAATAACAACGGCTCTGCTGCCATCCGCCTGACCGGGCCACTTAGTTGCCCCTCAGAAACCCGCCTGGGCATTGACGGTGTTACCTTGTGGAATACTTGGAAAGGAACCCACTACGGTATGAATCGCTTCCTCGGCAATGCTTATGCCATTGGCAGTGAACACCTGCTCTGTTATCGTAAAATGAGCTCTGCTCAAACACCAGCCAGCACCTACCTGATCGGCGACAAAGGCAAAGGCGCCACCTCCTTGCCGTTCTGTCATATCAGACCGAGAAAAACCACCATCTGCAAACGCCATAATGGCGCAGCACAATTTGTGATGCTCGATGGACACGCCGTCGCCGAAAAACAGTACGCCCTCGAATATCTGGCCGGCATCTACCAAAATGACTGGGTCCACATAGCCTGGGCACCAACCCGATGGTGAGCGCTCGCAACACTAGCAGCAGACTGTCCCGATATCGCTAGAACCATAGACACCAACGACACGCACCAACCCTGGCCGCGAAAATTCACCGATTAACAAAAAACCCCTCGCCCAATTATTGCCCTCGACTTCTCTTTTGTTAATATTTTACACTCAGCAAATTTAATTATGCCCCTCAACCACTCTAAGAACATTCTAGTCGCTCTATGCGGCATCAATCCGGCAGTTATAACCGAAACAGTCTGGGCATTCTGGAACGCTAACAATCAACAGCGGCTACACGAAATAATTGTCATCACCACCGCTGCTGGCCGCAAATGTTTAGTTGAGGCTCTTTTTCGCACCGGCGTCTGGAATCAGTTAAGAACTGAATTAGGCGCTGAGGAGCACGAATTGCTATTTGGTGAGACAACAAATAACATTCGGGTATTACCATCTGCAGACCGCACTCACGACCTGCTGGATATTTGCACGGAAGAAGACAATCTGGCTATGGCAGATACTCTGCTAGATATTTTACGCGGCTTCTGCGATAACCCAGAGAACAGCCTGTTTGTCTCTATTGCTGGCGGTCGCAAAACTATGAGTGCAATGCTAGCACTTTGTTTTTCACTTGTCGCCAGGCCGCAGGATCGGCTCTGCCATATCCTGGTTAACCCGCCTTTTGATTCTCCCCAGCTCCAACCGCTATTTTTCTATCCGCCAAGAACTCCCTGTCAGCATATTTATAACTCAATGAGCATTTCTTCTGCGACAGCCCAGATCAACCTAATCAACATCCCAGTGGCACGCTTGCGACAGCTATTCACCGATAACTACGTAATGCGTCAGTGAAGCTGGGTCGATAGCATTCCAAAATCATTTTTTTAATT
>CAZUCG010000218.1:0-2649 GCA_964619145.1 uncultured Lentisphaeraceae bacterium
GGCTGGACAAGCAACACGGCATCTATTTCACTATGAAATACTTGCAGGGTGACACGCTGCGTAGCATCCTGCGACAAATTGTCGAAGGCAACCCGTCTTATATGAATGAGTATTCCCGGGCGAAATTGATAATAATTTTTATCAAAGCTTGCCAGGGTGTGTCTTACGCCCATAGCAAAGGCATTCTCCACCGCGACCTCAAGCCAGAAAACATCCTAGTCGGCAAATACGGCGAAGTCACGGTCATTGACTGGGGGCTAGTCAGGCGAATGAAACCTCTGGGCAAAGCACTTGACATCGGCGATGACACCGGTATCGAACGCGAAAACCGTGTTTCAGGAAGGAAGATTGAATTAACGGCCAACAAGAACGAGAATAACCTAACTGAGGATGCCTTCATTACAGGTACACCGCGCTATATGGCTCCGGAACAGGCCGTAGGCTGGAATTCCAAGCTAGACCATCGTTGTGATATCTACTCAATGGGAGTCATCCTGTATGAAATACTGACTGGCGTCAATCCCTTCGGACATCTGAGCAGAGAAGCAGAGATACTCCAAGCGGTCAGCGCTGGAAATTTTGTCCCACCTCGGCAGATTCGTGGTGTCGGCAAGACGATATCAGCTGACTGGGAGGCGATTTGTCTAAAGGCTATGCGAGTCACCCCTGAGATGCGCTACCAGACCATCACTGAGCTGATTCACGACTTATACAATGTCCAGGCCGAACGTGAAATCACCGCTTATAAGGCCAACTGGTACCAGCGCCTTTACAAGAGTATCAAGCGCAATCCGCTGAAGGTCGCGGTGCTGATTGGTGCGATTATGGCTGCACTAGCCTCTATTTTCTCTATCCTGATGCTGGATTACTTCAATTACCAGAAAAACATTACTTTGGCCAAGGCCTACAACGAACGCGGTCAGCAATCGCTGCGAGAGCTGGCCAAACTGCTGGAATACCGGGAGCGATTGCAGCACAGTCAGTTTTTACTGTCAACCTACACCGGCTATACTGAAGCCAACATCAGCAAAATAGAGGATAAGGAATCCGAAATCATCACCGAGTATGACCGGGCGTATCTGCTGCTCTCGGAAATGTCAACCATCGCCCGTCGTTTCCCTGAAGTCATCGCCTTGCAAAGCAAGATCATCCAGGACCGCCTGCAATTTGCTATGACCTATCACCGTTTCACAGACATCGACCGCTGGTTGAACTTGGCCAAAAAAGCCTACCAGGATGATTTTTCCCAAAGCCCCCCGAAATTACGTTCTTTTCTGCAAAGTGTCGTGAACTTCCGGCAAGGCAACTGCGAATTAAAGATCGCCACCCGGCCTCCTGGCGCTAAGATTAGCATCTACCTCATTGGCGAAAATGCAGAGTCCAAGACTTTGGAAGTCTCGGCTGTGCCGATCCATTTGCCGGCCACTAGCCGCAGCAGCGGACAATTCCAACTCTCACAGGGGAATTTTTTACTGAAATTCAACTTACCTGACCGACCAGAGGTATTGTACCCGCTGACCTTGCAATACGGGCAGAACCGGGAATTAGAGGTGATTTTGCCCCTCACGACACCTGCTGGGATGGCCTACGTCCCCGCTGGACGCTGTTTGCTAGGTGGTCCGGCCAGCCTCTCAACTCACTCTCGGCAAATTGATTTGCCGGGCTTCTTCATCTCTATTAGCGAGGTCACCTTTGCCGAATACTTGCGCTTCTGGCTCAGCCTAGAAGAAGAATCGAAGCGTTTCTTGCATCAGAGTCGAGTGCATTTGCAGGCCGGCTCGCTGAATCTACGTGAAGCCTGGTCACCAGACGGGACATTAATTGAGGGCCTCTCGCCAGAAATACCAGTCATTGGCATTTCTGTTGAAAGTGCAATGGCCTACTGTGAATGGCTTAGCCAAGAAATCGGCCTGCCCTGCCGTTTGCCGACCGCCGATGAATGGGAAAAAGCCGCCCGCGGAGCCGATGGACGACTCTATCCTTGGGGGAATTTTTTTGAGCCCACCTACGCTTTTACCCGCGACAATCTGAAAGCCGTGTCAATGTTTGGACGCTGGGCACCACCTCGACAATTCCCACTGGACGTCTCCATTTATGGCATCTATGACCTTGGCGGCAATGTCCGGGAATGGACCGCTAGTACCTTTGACGACAGCACTCACTGTTACCAAATTAAAGGCAGCAGCGGAGTCGCCAGCCGTCGATTTTTGCCACTATCGCGCGCCCACGATACGCCTCTGGAACCATCGGACGTGGGTTTCCGAGTGCTGATTCCTCTACAGCCTTAACTAGTCAGCAGCCACTTTTTCTACTTACCGTGAATACATCTGAAGGTCAATTATTTATCGCCGAATGCTTGGGGTTTTGTCGTGGCGTAGAGCGTGCCTTGGAACTCTTCGAGTCGTCTATTGCCCAATCTACTAGCCCGCTTTATGTACTGTATGAGCTCGTGCACAATGTTGCGGTGACCGAGCAGATGCGACAAGCGGGCGCTACTTTTGTCTCCGGCTTAGAGGCTGTACCACCTGGCAGCCGTTTATTAATCGGCGCCCACGGCCTGCCCCGAGTCTTAGCAGAAGAAGCTGCTCGGAAGGGACTGCAGATCATTGATGCGACCTGCCAGCTGGTCAAGAAATTGCATTCTCTGGC
>CAZUCG010000218.1:2749-5433 GCA_964619145.1 uncultured Lentisphaeraceae bacterium
AGCTCGAACGCCAACCGTCTTTGCGAATGCGCCCGTCAAGTGGGCGCGCAATCATTGCTGATTGAGGATGCGAATCACATTCCTGCTGCTGTCAACGACGTGCACAGTTTAGGTTTGAGTGCTGGAGCCAGCACGCCTAATTTTCTCATTTCCCAAGCTATCAAGCGATTGCAGGAAATGGGCTTTGTCTTGCAACACAATCCTAAAAGCACAACTACTGTAGATGGCTAAAAAACTTCGCCACATCGCAATAATAATGGACGGTAATGGCCGCTGGGCACAAGAACGCGGCCTACCCCGCTTGGAGGGACACCGCGCCGGTGCCAAGCAAATACGTCAGGTAGCGGCTGCGGCCCAGCAGCAGGGCATCGAGTACTTGACTCTTTATGCCTTCAGTACCGAGAACTGGCACCGCCCGCCCCGCGAAGTCCAAGGTCTAATGAACTTAGCTCGGCAATTCAGTCAGGACAACCTAGCGGAATTTATGGAAAAAGGCATCCGCCTGCGGACCATTGGAAGAATAGCCGACTTGCCAACCGCTTTGCAAAAAAATCTCCAGCAAGTCTGTGATGCCACCCGTGACAATAGCAAACTTACTGTGATTTTAGCCCTGAGTTATGGCGGCAGAGCAGAAATCATTGATGCTGTGAACAGCATTTTAGCCTCACAGCCCAGCAAGACCAGCATCAGCGAAGAGGAATTCCGCAACTACCTCTATGCTCCTGACATCCCAGACCCCGATTTATTGATTCGCACCGGTGGCGAGCAGCGCCTTAGTAATTTTCTGCTCTGGCAGTTATCTTATGCGGAGTTGTATGTGACAGCTGCATTTTGGCCGGAGTTTGGGGCAACAGAATTAGGAACCGCCATTGCCGAATATACCCTCCGCACACGTCGATATGGCAAGCTCTGAGATGCCTTTAATTTGCCGATGGCCAGCAAAATTGCCAATTTTAGTAGTGTAATTCAAGCATCCCGTACTGTTTGCGTTGTCTCTCTGTCGCATTCGAAAAGAACAAAACGAGGGCTGGGTGTTATTGTTATACGCTAGCCATCGCTGACTCTTACGGCTTCTATAAGCCGAATGTACTTGCCAATCTTTCTTGAAGGTCTTCTATGGCATTTAGCAAAAAAAATCGTTCCCGGCTCTGGTTTTGCTTGCTCCTGCTGTTTCTTTTTGGGGTTGGGCTGGAGACGACTTTCCGGACTTACGGGCTGCCTGATTATTTTCGCGGTTTGGTTGAGGATCGCCTGGCGAACTCCGGCCTAAACGGACGCATCGCCTGGGTTAAAGCCAGCTTATTCAGCGGTGTCACTTTGAGCGGTGTAGTCCTTAAAGCTGATACGCCAATTGGGCCATTGTGTCTGCAGGCCAGAGAAATCAGCACCGGGGTTAATATTATTGAGTTGCTGCGGCGGCGATTCGCCCTGGATAACTTCAAGGTCTCGGGAGCCAAACTGCTGCTGTTGACTCCCAGTGGGGTAGACACGCTGCAAGCGGAGCAAATTGTCTTTATGGCCCGACGGCAAGGCATTAGCAACTTATCGGCCAATATCTTTTTCAGCTTGCGTGGCATTCGCATCCGAGGAGAATTCGTCTTGGAGAATTGCCCTGACTTCGCTCAAATTCTGGCTTCCCTTACTTCATCCTCAGGCGAACTCTCAGCTGCACAACTCGCCAAAATCACCTCTACAATGGAATCGGCTTTGCGGCTACTGCAAAAATGCGAATTTGGCAACAACGACGCCTCTATTTCTTTCAGCACTCACAGCGATTGTGAGGATTTTGCCGCGACGAGCGTAGAAGGCGTCTTCGATTTGAATTATAGCCGCATTGGCGAGATATTGGTCAACAAGCAGCGCGGCAAGTTTCATTACGCTAACCAGCGGCTGAATTTTGAGAACCTGCACTGGTTGCTGAACAACGATGAGAGACTATCGGCCAGCCTGATTTTCGATTTGGCAAAACAGACTGTCGCGGCCAAATTCCACGGCCGGTTGATACCCTCGACTGCCCTAAGTCTGGCTAACCCTTGGAGCATAGTCTGGCCCAGCTTCCTATCCTGCCCGCTGCCTATCGCTTTCCAAGGTGAATTGCCGACCACACCGTGGGACCTTTCGCAGGCAACGCCATCCTTGCAAGGCAGCATCAAATCGCTGTCTATTTTTGGCAGCACGCTGCCAAAAACAACTTTCACTTTACGCGTAGAGGAGCAGAACATCATCCTAGAGAAACTCCTGCTATCCTTTGACTACTACAACAACCGCTTTATAGCAGGAAATTTAAAATGGAATTATGCCCGACAATTACTTAGTGGCGACCTCTCGGCCCGTTTGAATATCAAAGAACTCCTCACGAACCACGGGCTCTCGACCAGCGATACCGTCCTGTCTTTTTCCGACTGGGATGACGCTTGGCTAGCGATTAAGTTGCAAGAATCACCACTGGTCTTAAACAAGTTAAAGCTGAATGGCTGGCTAAGTGAAAGGCATTGGCGGGAATACAACTGCTCTATATACTCTCTACATTTGCCTTTTTCGCTGGACAATGGCATTTTAAGCATCGACGGCGGCACTGCTGGAATCGACAATCCCTTGCACGACAACCTGGAATTCTCAGCCAGCTTAAACCTCCCGACGGCTCTGAGCGGCCAGAAGTTCAACACCTCCTTCAGTCTTAAATT
>CAZUCG010000219.1:0-5432 GCA_964619145.1 uncultured Lentisphaeraceae bacterium
GAGAGAAATATTCAAGGCAGAGTTTACGAGACTGCTCACTCTTATTTCGAAGTGAGCTTGCCTGAAAGTAGGGGATGCGTTTAGTCTGTTCGAAAAACGACTGAACGCATCTTCAAGGGAAGGTCTGTCTTTTTTTCTTTTTTTTGTCTGCTTAAAGGCAGATTTTGTCTGCTTAAAGGCACAAGTTTTCCTAGGGTATGTACGTTTAATCTGACAAATGTGCGTTTAGTTTTTCAAGTGACGGGAAATTTATATCTTCGCTGATCGCGACTGCTGCGTGCCGCCGCGATTAGCCAGTACGCTGTCGTCTTTCTTGCCCTGAGTCGGCAAATATCGCGGAGGTGTAATTTTCTGTCCAGCCGCCACATTGGACAGTGCTCTTCGATAGCCGGCAGTGGGGAAAACTCTCGCTCGCGTCATCATTTAATACGGCTGTCGGCTGATAATTCTCTCTGATTATAGCGTGAAAACCCCTGTCACTGATTGCAGGTTGGACAAAAGCACTTAAATTATAAAAATCGCCGCCTCATTTAGCCTTCAGTCTTTTTAGGGACTCCCAATATGCCTATTGTCGATATCACCCGTGATTATACCAGCCTGGCCGGCGAGCTGGAAGTCTCGGTCCGCGAGGTAAAGCTCAAGTCAGCTCAGACTGCCTATACTGGCTTGGTTTACCAATTCAGTTCGGACTCGATGCAAGGCTCGTATCTCGATTTACCGGGACATATCAAAGAGACAGACGATGGTTTGACCGCTGCCAATATCCCGGCCAAGAAGCTGTATCGTATCCCCGCCTCGGTGATTCGCCTCGAGCGCACTTCGGGCAGCGGCGCGGTGTCAGCGGCAGACCTGGAGCGCGCTGCTGGCGGCATCCCCGCCAGCGCAGCCATTATCGTCAATGCTTTGGGGAAGCTGAATCCCCGCGATATCGCCGAACGCTCGGTCTATCTTGAGCATTCGGCGGTGGAATGGCTGATCGCCAGCGGCTGCCGGCTGCTCGTCTCCGATATTTACGAAAGCACGGCTCTGGAAGGCGTGTTCCTGCGCTTGTTCCAAGCCGGCATCTGGACTTATTGCGAGCCGGTTAACTTAGCGCAAATAGCTGCCCGAGAAGTAAAGCTCACGGTCTTGTTTCCTAAAATCGCCCGGTTGACGCAAATACCTTGCCGAGGCATCGTGGAATGGTAGATGAGAGCAGCCCTAAAGCCAAAGATAATTTGAACCGCGACGCGAAAAGAGCGAAAAATACAGTTGTGAGTTGTGAGTTGTGTATCAATACCGTCCAGCGGGACTATTGTCAGCCACAATGCAGTTTAGGTTGAGGACACTAGTCCCCCCCCAAGTTTTCCTGGGCAAAATTGTCTTGCCTTTTTGGGCAGCGCTCGATGGGAAGTTGGCCTGTGTGGCCCCCGTAGCATTTGCCGCGTATTGGATTTTCGACAAATAAGCAAAAGGAGCATCTATGAATAGTCAGGAATTGGCAACCGCCTTGAAAGAACTCGGCTTGCGTCGCGGTGATATCGTACTGCTGCATAGCTCATTTGTCAGCCTAGGCGATTTTGAGGGCGGTCCCGAAGCAGTCGTGGATGCGTTTCTGAATGTATTAGGTCCGCAGGGAACGCTGCTGGCACCGGTATTTGGCGAGCTGGGGATTCTAACTAGTGTTATCAAGCAGCACCCGAAAGCGGTGGTCAGTGCCGCGCCAGTCGGCACACTGGCCGCCATTGGCGCCAAGGCCAAGGAAATTTGCGAGGACCACTGGAAGGCCGAAACTGCCCACGGTGAAGGCACGCCCTATCTGAAGATAGCAGATTTGGGTGGCTATATATGCTTATTAGGTGTGGACCAGGACCGCAATACTACTTTGCATAGTGTGGAGGCATTGTTGCAATTGCCGTACCTCGGGAGTACTGCTCCGAGTTTCACCGCCCCCAACGGCAAAAAAATTGCCAAGGCCTGGAAATACTACCCCGGGCCGCATCGCGATTTCATCAGCCTGGAGCATAGTTTGCGTGATTCTGGCATTATAACCAAGCAACGCATCGGCAACGCCGAGGTGCGTCTGCTGAAGGCCCGCGAGATGATCGATGCCTGCCTGGAACTGGGGCAGCGCGACCCGGCTTTCGTACTCTGCGATAACCCCAACTGTGAGGCCTGCGTCCGCCAGCGAGCAGATATCTTTGCCAATCGCATCAAAACGCAGGAGAGCTTCCGCCTATCAGCGTCTTCACGGCTGGCCGGGCGGTATGTGCCCGAGATAATCGACAACCTGAAGGCCAACGGTATCGCGGCGGTGGAACTCGATTTTCTGCAAGGCCGTTCCGCAGTCAGTCTTTCTGCTGATAAGCTGATTGCCGCAGTGGCAGAATTGGCGGCCGCCGGCATTAGCATCAGTGCCCTGCGGGCACCCGCGATCCCAGCTGATATCGACAAGATGCTGACCGCCATCAAGGACGCCGGTATTAACCGAATTATCCTGCCATTCCCGTATTTTGAAGACGCGCTGACAAAAATAGCCGGCGCAGACTTGGCGGTGTCATTTGTCAATACAGGACAGGCTACAGTCGATATCGTCAGAATGATGACCAGTATCCGTAAGAAAATTACCTGTAATTGCTCTTTTGTGTTTAATCCGAAAAATTTTGTCTTAGCCAACGAGAATCCGTTCTTGTATTCCTGGCGGGTCGGTCGCTTTATTAAGACCATCGGTCAGCTCGATATCCTGGATGCCAGCTGGGACACAGTCTCGACCCGCTTGGCCGGCGGGAATAGCGAAATCAAGGAACTTATCTCCATACTGCGTTGTCATAACTTCAGTGGCTGGTTCACCCTTGGGGCCGGTGGCAGCTACCCGGGCAACCTCAGCGACGCCACCAAGGCCTTCACTCATCTGTTGGACACGATGTGAGGGCTGACTGACGAATAATGCCAGCCAGCCGATTGTTGTTTTCAATTTCTTCCACTTCATCTTACAGTACTTATCATGCAACTAGTATCAGCCCAAATCGCTAATTTTCAGCAGAACTCTTCCTGGATCCGCCGGATGTTCGAAACCGGCGCCGAAATGAAAAAACAATACGGGGCTGAGAATGTCTATGACTTCAGCCTCGGCAGCCCGGACCTGCCGCCGCCGCCAGAGATCGTCACCGCAGTCGCGGGCCTGGCAGCCGAGATCGCTAAACCGGCCGGCTTGGGCTATATGCCTAATGCCGGCTATGAGCAAGCCCGGGCAGCCTTGGCATCCTGGCTGAACGACGACCAGGGCCTGGCCCTGAGCAGCAAAGACGTGGTCCTTACCGTGGGCGCCGCCGGAGGCCTGAATGCGCTCTTTCGGGCTATCCTGACTCCCGGTGAAGAGGTCATCTGCCCGGCCCCGTATTTTGTGGAATACGGTTTTTATTGCGGGAATTACGGCGGCACGCTGCGGCCGGTGAAATCCCAGCCCCTGACTTTTACCTTGAACCTCGAAGGCATCGCTGCGGCAATCAATGCGAAGACGCGGGCAGTAATCATTAATTCCCCGAATAATCCCAGTGGTGTAATTTATTCGGAAGATGAAATCCGCCGACTGGGCGAAATCCTGACTAGCGCCAGCGAAAAATACGGCCGGCCGATCTTCCTGATTTCCGATGAGCCGTACCGCTTCTTGACTTTTGCTGGCTGCACTGTGCCCGTTACTTTTAAGTTCTATAAATATACGGTCATCGTCTCGTCATTCTCGAAAAACCTGGCTTTGGCTGGCGAGCGCATCGGCTACGTCGCGATCAACCCAGAGATGGAGAATTCTGCCGAGCTAGTCGCAGGCGTGATTTTCACCAACCGGATCCTTGGTTTCGTCAATGCCCCGTGCTTGGGCCAGAAGATTATGACCGCCTGTGTGGCCGAGGCTAATCGCCTCTCGCAATCACAGTTCGCGATATACGCTGAACGCCGGAAGCTGATGGCCGAAGTGCTCGATGCAGCAGGGCTGCAGTACCAACTGCCAGCCGGGACTTTCTATTTCTTCCCAAAGACCCCAGACGGAGTTGACGATGTCGAGTTCGTTAAGCGCCTGCAAGAACAGCGAATCTTGGCGGTTCCCGGCACTGGCTTCGGCTACCCCGGCTACTTCCGGCTGGCGCTCTGTGTCGATAAACGCTTCATCCTGGCCGCTCAGGATGGCTTCCGCGCCGCCGTGAAAAATTAACCACTTTTGCTAGGTTCGCTGGTGTTATGGGTAATTATTGCCAATACTTGTTGCTCGTAATGCTGTTTTTGGGAATCGCCCGAGCCGAGAGCTCGCCGTTCCTGCAGTGGTTCGCGCAGCAGTACCCGGAATACCTGGCCGAGTGCCAGGCCGATTTCGGCTGGCGTATTTATTTTGCTGAGTCTGGCTGGCAACTTCTGCCAGAACAGCTGCCGCCGCCGCAGCCGCTGGTAGTGCTACTGCAAGGCCTCGATGATACCGGCAAGGTCTGGATGAACCTCGCCCCAGAGCTGACCCAGGCTGGTTTCGTGGTCCTGGAGTTGCGCTACCCGAATGACCAAGCCATCCATCTGTCGGCAGAATACCTCAAACAGAACCTACAGGAATTGCAGCACCGAGGCACGCGAGAGTTCACCCTGGTCAGCCACAGTATGGGCGGACTTATTGCTCGGGATTTGCTGACCGCGCCAGACCTTGGCTACCAATCCCTGAGCCAGGCAGGCAAGGCCCCGCGCTGCCTACGGCTTATTATGGTCGCGCCGCCGAACCACGGCTCGCAACTCGCCAGACTGCGCTTTGCCTGCGAAGTCCGTGAGCACGCCTATAAACTGTGGACTGGTCAGGGTACTCTCCTGGGGCCATTCCTCGACGGAGCAGGGCAGGCGGGCCGAGATTTACTGCCTGATAGCCCGTTCCTGAAGTTACTCAATCAGCGGAGCCTGCCAGCAGAGCTGCCAGTGACCATCATTGCCGGACTCCTGAATGCTTTAGCCCCGCAATGGGGCGATGGCGCAGTACCCCTCGAAGCGACGAAATTGTCCGGTGTGAGCGACTATCACGTCTTCCAGGCCAGCCATCTGTTCTTGATTCGCAATGTCAGCCCAGAGTCATTGCGAGTACCACCAGCAATACCAGTAATCCAGAAAATTCTCCGCCAACAACACGAACTACTGCCACCCGTGACCCCGTGAAGAACTCGCGACAAGTAAAGCGCAGTAATACGTGTCGGGAACGCGCTGAAAATTTTTGTGTGGTCTGGGGCGAAAAAATAAAAAATTCACAAAAAACATTTGTAAGACTACATTTGCAAACTATATTGACACAAGGTTAATTTGACAAATTAGGCTGCTACTCTCCCCGAAGAGCCTTCAAGATGCTTATCGCTAGTGCTGTAAGCGATTGATGATAAACTCTTTGTCGTTAAATCCCACTATCCTTATTTTGCCTCCAGGGTTAATTTTAATAC
>CAZUCG010000220.1:0-5428 GCA_964619145.1 uncultured Lentisphaeraceae bacterium
AAGCCGGTTTGCAAATAACAGTTATCAAGGTGAATGGCCCCGGGTGGCGCCACTCGACAAACCCTGCTCCAGAGGTAACCTTATTTTGCACCACGCCTGAAAACTTCTTGTTCTCCGATGAAAGGCTTGGATGAAACTGACCGCCGATATATTCTTGGCTTTGCGCTACCTGCGACCCAAACGCACCTTCATATCAATCATTTCCCTGTTGTCAATACTCGGACCCACCCTAGGCGTCGCTATCCTGCTGATCGTCAGCTCAGTAATGGCCGGTTTCGACCGCGATATCCGCAAAGGCATTATGAATATGCAGGCCCACTTGGTGGTCTACCCGATGCTCGAAGGCACTTTCCCAAAACCACTCGAGATTATCGAAAAATTCAACCAGCACGGGGTCAAGAGCGCGCCCGTCATCGAAGGCTCGGCGCTGATCCAAATCAAAAATCAGATCGTGCCCAAGATTATCCGTGGCATTAACCCGGAATTAGAACAGGATGTCACTTCGATCCAACGAAATTTTTTGACGCCGGGATTGGTGCTCAAGGAAAAGCAGATCGTTATCGGCACCCGCCTGGCAGAGATGCTCAATCTGCGTATTGGCGATACCGTACTGATCCATTCACCAGCCCGACTGACCGAGAATATCCTCTGGCAGGAAGACGGCAGCGTGGCAATTAAAGAGCCGGACGAGGTGTACTTGCCAGAAGAAGTCAAGGTCGTCGGATACTACTCAATGGGAGTCGCAGACTTCGATGACAATATCATCATTATGCACCTCGACCAAGCAGCCGAAATCTTTGGTCAGGATTGGGGCAGCGCCACCAGCATCCAGGTCGCAGTGCCAGACCCGCTGGCAATGGATAGCTTGACCAGAAAGCTGAAAAAAGACTTCCCGTTCTTTAATTTCGTCACCTGGCAAGAGAAAAATGAGCTGCTCTTCGGCACATTGCGGGTGGAAAAGAACCTGATGACTTTCTTGATGACCTTTATCGTCCTGGTGGCATCTTTCAGCATTGCCGCTACCTTGATTACCGTCGCAGTGCAGAAGACCCGAGAGATCGGGGTGCTGAAAGCCGTCGGCATTGCCCCTTTCTGCATCGCTAGAATCTTTCTCTACCAAGGAGCTATTATTGGAGCCATCGGCACCAGCCTCGGTGTCGGCCTGGGACTGTCGGTTATGACCTGCCGGAACCAAATTGCCAGCATCCTGAGCTTCTTGATGGGACACGAAGTGTTCCCGCCTGAACTCTATCACTTGACCCAAATCCCGGCCTTGACTACCTCGAAAGACTTGCTGCTGATTATTTGCCTGTCGTTGGGAATATGCATCCTGGCCGCACTGGTACCGGCAGTTTATGCCTCAGCAATGCAACCCGCTAAAGCACTGCAGGAGGAGAACTAAAATGGCTAAAAATCAGCCTGCCCTCTATAAACTGGAAAATCTCTGCAAGAGTTTTAAGCTGGCTGGCGGCGAAATCAAAGTCCTGCAGAACCTGAACTTGGCGATCCCAGCCGGAATGTGGGTGTCACTCGTAGGACGCTCCGGCTCAGGCAAGACTACCTTACTGCACCTCTTGGGAGGACTCGATAAGCCGACTAGCGGAAAAATCTTTTTTGCCGGTGAAGATATGGTGAATATGTCCGGCCGACGCCTAACGGCGACTCGGAGGCAGAAAATCGGCTTCATCTTCCAGTCATACCATCTGTTTCCAGAACTCTCAGCTTGGGAAAACGCAGTCCTGCCGGCACTATATTACGGCAATGACCGCGAAAAGGCCGCCCGACGCGGCCGAGAGCTGCTGACTAAATTCGGCTTAGGCGAGCGCTTGCAGCACCGGCCGCGGGAGCTCTCCGGCGGCGAGCAGCAGCGCGTAGCCATTGCTCGGGCCCTGATAAACGACCCCTCGATTATCCTGGCCGATGAACCGACTGGGAACCTGGATGCCGCTGCGGCTCGGGAGATATTCACCATCCTCCAGGAATTGCGCAGCATTGGCGACAAGACCATCATTATGGTCACTCATAATCAGAACCTCGCCGCCCAGGCCGATTTGTGCTTGAAGCTACAAAGCGGCCAGGCACTAATCAACACCTGACGAACGCTGCCCTTCTGTTTTTTACCCGTAGCTCTTCCCGCTACCCCACCAGCAGAGCACTGCGATCTCGATTTCTTAGCCCGCCTGGAGCAATGCCGCTCTCGGCTTTTAGCAACCACACAGAAGGAGTAAACTGAACTATGGAATTGGCAAAATACAGTATGGGCGTCGGCGACCGCTTCGGTCATCAAGCCAAAGCACAACTGGCAGCGATAATTAAGGCTCGTGCCAATGGCGTAGCCGTCGCGCCAGTGTGGAATAAGTCTTACCGCGAACACAGCATCATCGGGACCTGCCCAGATGACGTCAGAGCCGAAGTCGAGAGCGCTATCGAGGCCTTCGCATTCTCCGGCGAATATCACATCGATGCCGACCATATCAGCCTCAAGAACGTCGATTTGTTTATCAATGCCAGCGACTTCTTTACCCTCGACGTGGCCGACTTCAGCGGCCGGCCGGCAAGCCCAAAAAGTATCGCCGCATTTTTGCAAAAACACTCCGCCTTCATCGGCAAGAAGCTGCAAATACCCGGTTTAAAAAAGACCTTCACGGTCAGTGAGAAAGAAGCCCAGGCCATCGCCGGCAAATACCTGCTGGCAGTACAAGAAGCCGGTAAGCTATATCGGCATATCCTGGCTGCCAAGGGCGAAGGAAATTTCATCGCCGAAGTTTCAATGGACGAGACCGATCTGCCCCAGACACCAGTAGATATGCTCTTTATCCTGGCCGCTATCGCCGACGAAGGCATACCAGCCCAAACCATCGCCCCGAAATTCACCGGGCGCTTCAATAAAGGCGTCGATTATGTCGGCGACCTCGAACAATTCGCCAGCGAGTTCCAGGCCGACCTGGCAGTCATCCGTTTCGCCAAAGAGAATTTCGGTTTGCCTAAGAATCTCAAATTGAGCGTACATTCCGGCAGCGATAAATTCTCCCTCTACCCGATTATCAACCGCGCCATCCACGAAAATGAGGCCGGCCTGCACCTAAAGACTGCCGGTACCACCTGGCTGGAAGAAATTATCGGCCTGGCCGCCGCTGGGGGCGAGGGCCTGAAGCTGGCCAAGGATATCTATCGCCAGGCGCTGGCCCGCTTTGACGAACTCTGCCAGCCCTACGCCACTGTTATCGATATCGATACCAAGAAACTCCCAACTCCGGCCAGCGTGAATAAATGGTCCGCTGATAAATTCTGCGCTACGCTGCGACACAACCAGGCCGACCCCAACTATAACCTGCATTTCCGCCAGATGCTCCACGTGGCCTTCCGCATCGCCGCCGAAATGGGCGACCGCTATTATGACGCACTCGAGGAATTCGAACCCACTATTCAGCAGAATGTAAGCGAGAATATCTTCGACCGACACCTGAAACTTGTGTTCTTATAACCGCTAGCACGTTTCACCCCACCTAGGAGTGAAACCCAGATAATACGATTGTTCAGATTATCCCGCCTCCAGTGCAGCACTAGCCTATGGCTGCTGCTCTGGAGGTTTTTGCTATACAGGCTCATCTGCATCAGCCAGCAGCCACTTGGCCAGCATTTTTGCTAACTGCTGAACCCGGATTGGTTTGGCGATATAGTCATTCATACCAGCTTGCAAACATAGCTCTGCATCACCCTTCAACGCGTGAGCAGTAATAGCCACCACCACTACTGAGTGATCGAGTATTGGTGAACGCGGGTCACGGATAGCCCTGGTAGCAGCTAGGCCGTCCATCACCGGCATCTGCACATCCATCAAAACCATATCATAGACATTTTTTTCCAAGACCTGCAACGCCTCCCGGCCATTCGCGGCGACATCGGCGCGCACAGCAAACTTCCGCAGCATCGCTTTCAGCACAGCCTGATTCATCGCGACGTCATCGACCACCAGGAGGTGCAAATGCTTTTCAGCCAGACGCTCTGTGATGAAGGCGATATCGGCCAAAGGTGACACGGGGTTTTCTCTGACGGCAGGCAGCCTCCCCAGGCCAAATGGTTTGAGACCAGCTATGGCCCGCAATAACTCCTGATTCTTCAATGGCTTATGCAGAATGGCCTGGAAGCCGAATTCAGCAATTTCTTTTAGTGACACTACTTCCGCCGCACCAGTCAGCAGCAGCAGAGCCGGCCGTGGTTCCGGCACTGCTGCCATTATCCGTTGGGCCAGGGCCAGGCCGTCCATATCCGGCAAGCATAAATCAATAACCACCACAGAATATTTTTCAGCCGCGGACGCTTCCTGGAGACGTGCCAAGGCTTCCTCACCCGTGCCGACTGTTTGACAACGTAAGCCATATAGTGTCAAATTCGACGCTAGAAATTGACAATTAGTCTGGTGCTGGTCTACCAACAGAATATCGCTGCCAGGTTGAATTGCCCCAGGCATAATCCTGTCATCGCTATGGTTCTCGTGAGCTGCTGACAACTCGACCGTGAAGCACATTTCTGTGCCCTGCCCTAAGATGCTAGCAATAGTGATTTCACCACCCATCAATTCAATCAGTCGTTTGCAGATCGCCAGCCCTAAACCAGTCCCGCCAAATTTACGGGTCATAGTAGAGTCAACCTGACGAAATGGCAAAAGTACACTTTCAAGCTGTTCAGCTGGAATGCCAATACCAGTGTCACGAATGCTAAACTTGAGCTTTAAGACCTCGGCTCGATTGCCCCCAGCCGAACAACCTTGCTCCCTGCCCAACAAACAGCCCTGAAGGCTAACCTCGCCGACTTCAGTAAACTTAATGGCATTAGAAAGAAAATTTACGAATATCTGCCGCAATCGAGCCAAGTCACCGTGCACCCATTGTGGCACGTCCGGCGAAAGCTGACAGAATAACTCTAGGTTTTTTTCGTTAGTGCGATAGCTCAGCATCGAGACCACGTCATCCACCAGCCGCCAGATATCAAAATCAATCTTGTCGAGCTCTAAATGCCCGGCCTCGATCTTGGAGAAATCCAGGATATCTTCCACAATGGCCAGCAGCGCTTCGCCATTTTTGCCGATCATTTCGACGTAGTGCAATTCGACCGCCGATAACTCCTGGGCCAATAATATATCGGCCATACCAATCACGGCATTGAGCGGCGTGCGAATCTCGTGACTCATATTGGCCAGGAATTGGCTCTTGGCGTGATTAGCGCTCTCGGCCTGCTGGGCCATCTTGGTCGCTAACTCTTCTGACACCCGCAAGCGACGATTGATCTCCGCCTGCTCGAGTTCCTGTCGTCGTCGCTCACTGATATCTCGGGCTGAGGCATAAAAGGTGTCGGCGCTGAAGATCGCCTGCCACTCCAACCACAGGTAGGTGCCGTCAATATGCCGGTAGCGGGTGATGAAGCCTCT